>NZ_JAMPJZ010000053.1:0-38161 GCF_039961835.1 Trichocoleus sp. ST-U1 | reverse complement strand
TGGTCTTGGCTCAAGAGCCGCATCCGCAAACAACTCGACCAGTTTAATTGTTTGCGAGATGCAATCGAGCATGTCTTATGCTTGTCGTCCTAATTACCTTGGCGATTGCTATAACTGGGTAGGAATGACCAGTGAGAGTGCGGATTTCTTGACCGGTACCTAGTTGCCACAGTTTGATAGTGTCGTCCCCACTGCCACTAGCCAGTATCTGCCCATCCGGGCTAAAGGCGACAGAATAAACTGTGTGGGAATGACCAGTGAGGATGCCGATTTCTTTGCCGGTACCTAGTTGCCACAGTTTGATAGTCTCTTCCTCCTCTTCCTCTTCCAAACTGCCACTAGCAAGTATCTGCCCATCCGGGCTAAAAGCGACTGATCTACTAACCGAGTAAGAATAATTTGTGAGAGTGCGGATTTCTTTACCGGTACCCAGTTGCCACAGTTTGATAGTGTCGTCCATACTGCCACTAGCCAGTATCTGCCCATCCGGGCTAAAGGTGACTGATCTAACCGAGTCGAAATGACAGCGCAAACGCATCTTATTTTTGAACTGCCCACTTAACAAGGGTTTGATTCTTTGAGTATTTATACTTATGAATTCATGAAACCCAGACCGAAAAAGGAATCTAGAGTTTAGATGTGTTTGCCCTAAGTTGGAATGACCAGCGAGAGTGAGGGTTTCTTTGCCCGTACTCGGTAGCCACAGTTTGATAGTTTTGTCCGAACTGCCACTGGCAAGTAGCTGCCCATCCGGGCTAAAGGCGATGGAATTAACCGACTCGGAATGACCTGTGAGAGTGCGGATTTCTTTACCGGTACCCAGTTGCCACAGTTTGATAGTGTTGTCCTCACTACCACTAGCCAGTATCTGCCCATCCGGGCTAAAGGCGACGGAATTAACATAGTTTGAATGACCTGTGAGAGTCATTACACACCGCCAAGTTTGAGGAACCGCTACAGCAGGTGTTGAGGATTTTAGATTTTGGCTTTTTCCTGGTAAGGAAGGGTTTAAAGGAGTGGATTTTGGAGAGGATTTTGGATTAGGTGTTATCGATTGTGTAGAGGGTATTGTTCCTAAACCCTCCCCTACATTGCATCCCAGCAAATCCAACCATTCCTGCACAGACTGAGGGCGATACTTTTGATTAAGCGCCATTCCCCGCATAATTGCCTGATTTACTCGGTCGCTAATGTTGGGATTTAACTGTTGCGGTGGTGCTAAAGGAATATTTTGCAATCTCGCAGGCGCAGGCATTGGAACCTCTGCGGTCAGCAAAGTATACAATGTGGCGGCTAGGGCGTAGACATCTATATATTCTCCCCGTTCTGCATTGGGGATATATTGTTCGGGTGGCGCGTAGCCAGGAGTAAGATTTTCTGTATGCGTCTGGATAGCATTGGGGATAAATTCTCTGGCAATGCCAAAATCAATCAGCACAGCTTCCGATTTGCCAGCGCGTAACATAATATTATTGGGCTTGAGATCCCGATGCAGCAAGCCGCGTTCGTGAATCTCCGTCAAAGCATCGCCGATTTGCCCGATGTATTGCAGCGCTTCTGATTCCGATAGTACGCCGATTCGGAAGACACGACGATCCAAGTCTTCGCCTTCGATGTATTCCATCGCTATGCAAGGCAGATTCCCTTCATCAAAGACATTTTCTATCTGCACCACATGAGGATGACGACACAAAGCCAGCCGCAGCGCTTCATCGCGGAAATCTTGCCGTAGTTTTGCTTGGCGCGGTATCCAAGCGGGATGATTGAGAATTTGTTCTCTCAGGGTTTTAATTACCCGCAGTTCGCCGCGTTTATTTCTGGCGAGATAGGTAATGCCGATACCGCCTTCGCCCAGCCTCTTTTCGATAAAATAGCGATCGCCAAACAACGTTTGCCCATTCGTCCAAACCATCTTTCACGATTGCCAAATGCTGGTACTTATTCTGGCACGCCTTCTTCATCTAACAACAAAAAAAGCCTGCGATCGCAGGCTTTTTTCATCTAGTAGGAATGCGATTCATCGCGTCTCTACAGGCAAATTATTAAATTCTTTCTACACAGTCGCTAATTCTGGTGAAGGACGCTTACTATTGCGAATCCCTTCAATTGCCTGTGCATAATCCTTCGCCTTAAACACAGCAGAACCAGCAACAATTGCATTCGCTCCTGCTTCCAAAACCTGCCAGGTATTATCTACTTTTAGTCCGCCATCCACTTCAATCCAAGGGTCAAGACCGCGTTCATCGCACATTTGACGCAACTTCCGGATTTTCGGCACCATCTCTGGGATAAAACTTTGACCGCCGAAACCGGGGTTAACGCTCATAATTAATACCAGATCGCAAATCTCCAGCACATACTCAATCAAATCCAAAGGAGTAGAAGGATTGAGAACAACACCCGCCTTTTTACCCAGTTCCTTGATTTGTCCTAGAGTCCGGTGCAGATGCGGTGAAGCGTTGTGTTCCGCATGAACGTAGATATGATCTGCCCCCGCCTTCGCAAAATCTGCCACATACTTTTCTGGTTCCACAATCATCAAGTGGACATCCAGCGGCTTTTGGGTAACAGGACGAATCGCTTCTACAATCAGCGGGCCAATTGTGATATTCGGAACAAAGCGACCATCCATCACATCAACGTGAATCCAATCTGCACCGGCAGCATCTACCGCCTGAATTTCCTCTCCCAATCGACTGAAGTCAGCTGATAGGATTGATGGAGCGATAACAATCGGCTTCTGGGATGGCGTTTGGGTCATGGTTATTTATACTCTCTTGCGTCCTCGTCTGGTATTCAGTTTAACAAAAGACGTGGCAAGCCTTAAAAAAGTATGAAGTATGAACGATGAAGTGTGAATTTAACCTTCAATCTCTAACCTTCAACCTTGAAACTAAGATTTTCAACCTTCAACCTTCAACCTTCAAAACTTCAGTGGAGAAGCTTGCGTGGCTCACCAGCAGATTTTTAAAAAACTAACATGGCTTGTTTGGGGGCTGGGAATTACCGCCTTAACCGCTCCTTCCTCTCTGGCTAACGAAACCTCATCACTGGGAGAAGCGGGCATTGATGCCCAAAGGCTACACGCTGCTCCTTATAACTTATTGGGTCGTAAGATTGCTATCGGTCAAGTGGAGATTGGAAGACCGGGACAATTTGGTTTGGATAAAGCGGTTTCCCGGAATCGAGCCTTCTCCTTGATCCGAGTCTTTTATCGAGATGCCCCAGCCAAAGCTGATAGTAATGTTGATGGGCACGCAGCAATGGTAGCAAGCGTGATGATTAGCTCGGATAAAGGTTTCCCCGGAGTGGCACCGCAGGCACGACTTTATGCTTCAGCGGTTGGCGCACCGCAAAAAACAGGTCAACCGGAAGAGTGCTTATCCACGCAGTATGTGGCAATGCAAAATGGGGGCGATGTTCGGGCAATTAACTTTAGTTTTGGAGAGTCTCTGGAGCGAGATTCTCGACCGAACCCGATTCTGGATGGCAACGCTCTACTAACCCAGTGTATTGACTGGTCTGCTCGCGTCCACGACTCGCTTTATGTAGTAGCGGGGAATCAAGGGACTGGCGGGATTCCGATTCCCACCGATAACTATAATGGCGTCAATGTTGCTTATACAACGCGCCGCGAGGGAATTTTTACGAAAGTAGATTTTGCCAACTTGAGCGCTGCGCCTATCGGGATTGCGAAGCGTCTGCTTGACCGGGAAATTAATGTTGGCCCGCGTCGCTCGATTAGTTTAGTAGCACCCGGTAGCCAGATCGAGGTATTAGATATTAAGGGTAAGGAAAGTCGGGTTACGGGAACGAGTTTTGCGGCTCCCCATGTCACCGCATCTGTCGCGTTATTACAAGAATATAGCGATCGCCAACTGCGAACACAACAGCCCAACTGGACGCCAGACGCCCGTCGTCATGAAGTTATGAAAGCTGTGCTGCTGAACTCCGCAGAAAAAATCAAAGACACTGGCGATGGACTGCGCCAAGCGATGAGTCGCACAATTTTGACCAAAGATAACCGCGACTGGTTAGCCTCCGATGCTTACAAAGACCGAAAAATCCCATTAGACTTCCAAATGGGTACCGGACAAATGAATACTTTTCGGGCTTACCAGCAATTTAGTCCCGGTCAGTGGAATTCTGAAAAGCCGGTGCCGTTGGTCGGTTGGGATTACCGCACAGTGAAGGAGTCTGCATTTCAGGATTATGTCTTGAACCAACCATTGCAGCAAGGGAGTTTTGCCTCGATTACGCTCGCCTGGGATAGGCGCGTGGAGTTACAAGATCAAAATAACAACAAGCAGTTTGATGTCGGGGAAAGTTTTAGCGATCGCGGCTTAAACAATCTCGATATCTACCTGATGCGAGCCGAAGATAATGATATCAGCAAGAGTATCTGGTCTTCGGAAAGCGATGTTGATAGTGTAGAACACATTTTTCAGGAAATTCCTGCCACGGGTCGCTACAAAATTCGCGTCCAATATCGTCAGAAATTCAATGAAAATACTCAAGCCTATGCCTTAGCTTGGTGGACGGTACCGGCGAAAGAGCTACTCAAAGGGAAAAATTAAACATAGAATCGCGATTTGAGATTGAAGAATATAGGGGTGCGTTTAACAAAATATCGCGCCTTCTATAGACACGCTCCTTAAACCTTCTTCGATCCAGTTCATACCATTTCACTTTATGTCTGCCACAAATACGTCTATTGCCCCCCTTTTGAAGGGGGGTTGGGGGGATCGCAAATGTGACATCAAAATAGTAAATTGGTATCAGTTGCCAAAACCGTAACCAGTGGAACGTCCCTGGCTGTTAGCCGTCATTCTAGAAAAGGAATGTTACAGCAATATAAACAGCTATATGAAGCGACCAATGTTCAGTTTAATGGTAGCGATCGCATCAGTCACTATCATCCTATTCGGTTTACTGGGATGGTCGATGGTCAAAAATCCGCAGGCTGCAATGGGCGAACCCAGGCAACCTGGAACCTCTCCTACCATCAGTCAGCGCCAGAAGAAAACCGTGGATTCGAGACTGGTTGCGGCGAATACAAAATTTGGGTTCAAACTCTTCAAGGAAATTTTAAAAGAGGACAGCGGCAAGAATATTTTTGTGTCGCCTTCTAGTGTAGCGATCGCACTCTCGATGACCTACAACGGTGCTAGCGGCGATACTCAACAAGCAATGGCAAAAACCCTGGAATTGCAAGGATTAAGCCTACAGGAAGTCAATCAATCCAATGACGCCTTGAAAGCGCTCTTAGAAAATCCAGACCCCCAAGTGCAGCTCACCATTGCCAACTCTCTTTGGGCAAAGAAAGGCGTCTCTTTTAACCCAGATTTTCTTCAAAAAAATCGCCAATTTTATCAGGCGAAAATTGCAGGACTAGACTTTAGAAAACCCAGCGCTATATCTGACATTAATAACTGGGTAAAACAAAATACTCGCGGTAAAATCAATTCAATTGTCAACGAAATTCCACCCGATCAAGTGTTATTTTTGATCAACGCTCTTTACTTCAAAGGGAGTTGGGCAAAGAAATTTGACCAGAAGCAAACAACAACTGAACCGTTCTATCTTTCCGATGGAACTCAGAAACAACACCCAATGATGTCTCAAAGGGATAAATATAAATACTACGAAAACGACCAGTTTCAAGCCATTAGTTTACCCTACGGAAAAGGAAAACTTAGTTTATATGTTTTTCTGCCAAAAGAAAATTTTAAACTTACAAATTTTTACCAGCAGCTAAATACTGAAAACTGGGAGGAATGGATGACTCAATTCAAAACGAAACCGGGATTCATCCAGATGCCTCGCTTCAAAATGGACTACGACATAGAACTCAACGACGCTCTCAAAGCGCTGGGTATGGAAGTAGCTTTCGACTCAAATGCTAATTTTACTCAGATGAGTTCTATCCCACTCCAGCTCAATCAAGTCAAGCACAAAACCTTTGTGGAAGTGAACGAAGCAGGAACCGAAGCAGCCGCAGTCACTGCCGTCGGAGTAATGACAACATCTGCACCGATGCCAGAGGAACCCTTCGAGATGATTGTTAACCGCCCGTTTTTCGCTTGTATTCGAGATAATCAAACTGGAACTGTTCTATTTATGGGGTCTATTGTGGAACCAAAATGAAAGACATTGACCCGTTTGAAAATCAAGACATCAAGAGGGACAGGTTGGAAACCCCACTTTACCAACTGTTTATCTATTTGATTCCTGTAGTTGGCTTTTTCCCAGCCCTCTGGACGTTATACCGACGTGATAGCGACCGGCAACAACAAACCGTGAGTAGGCTGTCGGTGACGCTGGCTCTCGGTTGGCTGTTGGCATACGGTTTATTGGGGGCTGGAGTTGCACAAGCTTCAGAAACTTTAACCCTGCGTTTGTTATTTATCAATGGTCTATTGACATCGGGTTATTTTTTGGTCAGCTTATGGTTGATGGTGCGTCTGTGGCAACGGAAGTCTGTACGTATTCCGGGTGTTAGCGGGCTTGCGGAGGGAGTCGTTCGCAAACACTTGTCCTAAACGAGCGTGTATTGCTTTGCCTCAGCTTGGGACGAGGCATAGAGGTTGTAGGCGCACAGTATTTTTTCAAGGAAAGCAACCAGAGTTGAGTGCAACCCATTTGTATCCGGATGCTTTCCTGGAACAAAAGTAAGGAATGGGGAAGGTCGAATGAAGATTTGGCCTATGCACTTGATAGCTGGTTCTCCCTCTAGCCTACGCATCTCTACCGAAATGAGGTTAAACTCTTGCCAGTGTTTGCCTGATTTTGCAGTAAATCGGTAGAAAAACTGCTATGAGTGTTCTAGTGCAATCCTTCTTAAGGACGGATTTTGTTAGAAATAAACGTCCCAGCTCCAGATTGCCAGATTCCGCGCCCCTACCTTGAACACAAATTCGTGTTATCTTTTTTGCGTGTGTGAGGAAGCCAGTGTCAGCCCGAAAAATTCCTGAAAAACGCCCGTGGGGGCAAACATCCAATCAACCCATCAAGAAAAGGCCTGTTCAAAAACGAAACCAGGTGAACTGGCTTTGGCTTGGGTTGGGCTTGACTGGGGTGGCAATGCTGTCAGCAACTGCGGGAGCTTTGTTAGCCGTGTCTTTTTCCAGTACGCCTTTGCTGCAAAGCCAGCTAAGTCCGGAAGAAGCTGCGGTGTTTGATGGCGATCGCATTTCCCGCACCAGTATGCGATTGCCAGAACTGACCCGCCCGGTAAATATCTTAGTCATGGGAATCAAGGTCATCTCCTCCGACCTGGATAACCCTCCTCCTGAAACGAAAAATCTGGGATACCACGCCCTGGTAAACTCCTTCGAGGGTCTATCAGATACCATGCTCTTGCTGCGGTTTGACCCGGAGGCGCAAAAAATCGCGGCTTTATCAATCCCACGGGATACCCGCACCTTTGTGGAGGGCGTCGGCGTTACCAAGATTAATGCAGCGAATCTTGAGGGGGGACCAGCCCTCAGTGCTAAGGCAACCAGCGAACTCCTCAGCGGCGTGGGAATCGATCGCTACATCCGAATAAACGTTCAGGGGGTAGAAAAGCTGGTGGACGCCTTGGGTGGCGTTACCGTCTATGTCCCCAGGGATATGAAATATCGAGATGATAGCCAGCACCTGTACATCAACCTGAAAGCAGGAAAACAACATCTCAATGGCAATCAAGTGCTGCAATTGCTGCGCTTCCGCTATGACAAGTATGGCGACATCGGTCGGATTCAGCGGCAGCAAATGGTAATGCGGGCACTGATGGAACAAGCACTGAATCCAACCACTTTAGCGAGAATGCCGAAGATTCTTTCGGTTATTCAGTCGCATATTGACACCAACTTGACGGTTGAGGAGTTATTGGCCCTGGTTGGCTATGGTGTTAAGACCGACCGTTCCCAAGTGCAAATGTTAATGGTACCGGGTGACTTTAGTGGCAGTGGGCATCATGAGGTGAGTTACTGGGTGCCAAATCGCCGCCGCATCCAGACGATGATGGCGCAGCATTTTGACCAGGGATTGGACGGTGGTGAAGCAACTGACCCAGCCTATATCCGGGTAGCGATTCAAGATAGTACAGGTGATATGAAGGCTGTCCAATCTTTAATCAACACGCTAAGGAATGCTGGCTACCGAAACGTCTACGTTGACGACCCGTGGCCCGAACCGTTGCGGGTAACGCACGTAGTGGCTCAACAGGGAGATGGAAATAGTGCCAAAGCCATCTACCGTTCGCTGGGATTCGGGGAAGTGCGTGTTGAAAGTACGGGCAATCTAGTTTCGGATGTGACGATTCAGCTGGGTCAAGACTGGCTTAAGCGGAGTGCTAACCGGGACTCATTTTAAATGAAGCATTTAGCAGTTCTCAGTTGAGTGCAATATACACACTCGGAACCTCACCCCCAACCCCTCTCCGTTTACGGAGAGGAGAAATATTGAACCTAGAGAGGTTTACGGGGAGGGGCACAGAAGGGGTTAAACCGTACTGCATTCAATAGAGAATTGCTATAGATCCCCAATTCCACCAATCTAAGGATTTTCAGCTACAACTTGATTGTCCGAGTACATCTGCAATATCCAATCCTGCAAAATTGGGTTAACTAATTCAGGCGCTTCATCCTGGGGACAATGCCCGACACCTTCGATGGGAATAAACTTCTCAATTTTGGGGTAATTGGCAAACTCTCGCCCCAGTTCTATCGGTTCCCAAGGATCTTCCGTTCCCCAGAGAATGATGGTCGGGCAGGGCAAAAGGGGCAGCAGGTCTTCCGGCAGCGGCCCTTGAGAATAGCGTGTAAAGGCTACAAAAACGTCCACAGCCCCCTCATCAAACGCGGGTGCCATGAGCATATCCACCAGTTCGTCTGTCACCGCTTCCGGATGCTTGTAGGCTTGCAGGAGAACCTTCCTTACCACCTTCGGCTTGGCAAGTTGGCTAAAGAAGAATTTGCCAATCCACTTAACTGCCAGCAGTCGTTGAACGATAGGTGCCCCAAAGCTTCGATACCAGGGCAACTGGGCGCGTTTGCGGTCGTGCAGCAGCCGCAGAGAGCAGTTAATGAGGGCAGTTCCCAAGACAATATCTGGGTGAGCGACTGCTGCTTGCATTGCCACAATACAGCCAATGGAATTTCCGACTAAAAAAACGGGGCTTCCTACCACCTCGCGGCAAAAATCAGCGAGTTGCTGTCCCCAAGTTTCAAAGGTGTAGGAAATCTTGCCCCCTGGCGTGGGTTTCGCGGAACCACCAAAGCCAATTAAGTCAATGGCATAGACGCGGCAATTTTGAGCCAACACCGGGATGTTTTTGCGCCAGTGCCCCCAAGATGCCCCAAATCCATGTACCAGCACAACCGCTGGCCCTTGAGTTCCCTGAGTCTGGTAGCAGATGGGAAAACCTTGCCAAGTCCAAGTTTTCGTGACGATATGGGCAGCCGTAGGTGCAGTTGGAGTGGTGGAGGAAGATGGAGTCATGGGATAGATAGCGATCGCATCTCTTTGATTTCTATCCCGTCGCACCTTGAATGCGCTCTCAACGCCACGGGTAGACTTATGCTTTCCTAATTTTACAATTCTTCAACTCTGGAAAACACTAATTCCAATAATTTTGAGCAACTGAATCGAAAATCCCGTAAAAACTCTGATGCCAAGTGTAGATAAGCCTGGTACACAGGTGAAGACTCTCACAAGAAGCGGAAAGTGACACGGAGAATTCCAATTTTCAATTTCCAATTTCAAAACCTTAGTTTTTCATCTGTGCGTAGCACTCAAAGCGGGGAGTATGTCAGTATCTAGATTGGTGACTCCCTCATGAAATTTAGTTGGTGATGACTACGGTGCAAACTCCTACTTCTGTTCTGCCATTCCTTGGTCCTGATTTAGCTTCTACCTACGATGCCGCGCGAGTGGTGATTTTGCCGATTCCTTATGAGGCGACGACAACGTATCGAAATGGCTGCGAAAATGGGCCAGATGCGATTCTAGAAGCCTCTGGGCAGGTGGAATATTATGATGAGGAGCTAGATTGGGAAACTGGCAAAGACATTGGAATTTATACGGCTGAATCAATTGCAGACACCCGCAACGGTCGTTCAGTTTCATCTGAGGAAATGCTGCAAGTTACCCGCGAAACGGTATCTCAGATGATAGCTGACGGCAAGTTTGTGATTGGTCTGGGTGGCGAACACAGCATTACAACTGGTCTTGTAGAGGCATACCAAAAAGCTTACCCCGATGAACCCTTTACGGTCGTGCAAATAGATGCTCACGGCGATTTGCGCTATGAGTACGAAGGCTCGATTCACAACCATGCTTGCGTGATGCGGCGGATTGTGGAAATGGGATTGCCAACTGTACAAATCGGCATCCGCGCCATTTGCAAAGAAGAAGCTGACTTGATCAAAGAGAAGAATTTGACGGTGTTCCGGGCGAGAGAAATTGCGACGCAACCGGATTGGATGGAAAGGGCGATCGCAAGTATCCCCACCAGACGCGTTTTCCTCACCATTGACCTCGACGGGATTGACCCCACCCTGATACCTGGTGTCGGCACCCCAGAACCCGGTGGATTAAATTGGTACTCCCTACTCTCTTTTTTGCGGCAAGTGTTTCAAAATCACGAAGTGATTGGTTGTGATGTTATGGAATTGGCACCGATTGTAGATTCCGTAGTATCAGAATTTACTGCTGCAAAATTAGTCTACAAACTAATCGGTTATCAGGCGTTCTCCCAAGGCAAATAGAGACCGTAATTGCTTTGTTCTTTACGACTGTAGCCCCCTCGTACTTTGTTGTAATTACCCAGGGATAAGTAAATGAGTGTAATGGAAAAGACCGGCACTCCTATTGGTAGTTATGCTCCAGATTTTGAATTACCGGGAATCGATAATCAAGTCCACCACCTGGCTCGGTATTTAGAAAAGTATCGAGCTGTGGGCGTTGTTTTTATGTGCAATCATTGCCCATACGTGCAGTCCTATATGGGTCGGCTAATCCAGATTCAAAGCGAGTTCCAAAGCCAGGGATTTACCCTGATTGGCATCAACGCCAATGATGCGGTTCAGTCGCCTGAAGACAGCTTCGAGAATATGCAAAATTTGGTAGCAACTCATGGTCTAAATTTTCCTTATCTGAGAGATACCACACAGGATGTCGCTCGTTGCTTTGGGGGACAGACAACGCCAGAGGTTTTCTTATTAGATAATTCTGGGATACTCCGCTACAGGGGACGGATTGATGATAATTCCCAAGATCCAGCAGCGGTGAAGGTGCATTATTTACGGGATGCGATCGCTTCTTTACTGCAAGGAAAAACGGCGATTACAACCGCCTCAACTGAGGCGGTAGGCACCCCGATAAACTGGCGTCCTTAACACGTAGTCTCAAGGCTCTCCACACTTTAGTAACTGAATTTGCGGATAATATCACAAAACTTACTCCTCTACTGTTATCTTATGGTGGAGGTATTTTGAGTGAGACAATAGTCTGGGCATGGGGATAACTTATCGGCGGGTTTTACTAAAGCTGAGCGGTGAAGCTTTAATGGGCAACCTGGGCTATGGAATCGATCCAATGGTGGTTCAGGAAATCGCGCAGGAAGTCGCAGATGTCGTGGCAAGTGGCATTCAGATGGCAATTGTCGTCGGTGGCGGCAATATCTTTCGCGGTGTCAAGGCAGCTTCGGCTGGCATGGATCGGGCGACAGCCGACTACATCGGGATGATTGCAACGGTGATGAATGCGATGACCTTGCAAGACTCCTTGGAGCAAATCGGAGTACCGACACGAGTCCAAACAGCGATCGCCATGCAGGAAGTAGCGGAGCCTTACATCCGGCGTCGCGCCATTCGCCACTTAGAAAAAGGACGGGTCGTAATTTTTGGGGCTGGATCGGGAAACCCCTTCTTCACCACTGATACGACCGCTGCCTTGCGAGCGGCGGAAATTGATGCGAATGTAATTTTTAAAGCAACCAAAGTAGACGGGATCTATGATTCAGATCCCCATCTCAACCCAGGGGCGCGTCGCTATCAGAGCCTGACCTACGGACACGTCCTCACTCACGATCTGCGGGTGATGGATAGTACCGCGATCGCCCTGTGCAAAGACAACAACATCCCCATCGTTGTGTTCGACCTCTCGGTGCGGGGCAATATCCACCGCGCCGTTACGGGAGAAGCGGTGGGAACAATTGTAGGAGGATCTTGTGAAATTAGCTGATGTTGAAAATCATATGCAAAAGACAATTGAGGCAACTCAACGGTCTTTTAATACGATTCGGACGGGACGGGCAAACGCCTCTCTCCTCGACCGGGTGTCGGTGGAATACTATGGTTCCCCAACCCCTCTAAAATCTCTGGCAAGTATTAATACACCAGATTCTAGTACGATTACCATTCAGCCGTTTGACCGCGGCAGCATGAATCTGATCGAAAAAGCGATTTCTTTATCAGATGTCGGTTTAACTCCGAGCAATGATGGCTCGGTGATTCGATTGAATATTCCGCCCCTAACGACCGAGCGTCGTAAAGAACTGGCAAAAATCGCTGCCAAGTATGCTGAAGAAGGAAGAGTTTCTGTTCGCAATATCCGCCGCGACGCCGTAGACTCAATTCGCAAGCAAGAAAAAAATAGTGAAATCTCTGAGGATGAAGCGCGAGACTTGCAGGAAAAAATTCAAAAGCTAACTGACAAGTACGTTGCCAAGGTTGATGAGCTGTTAGCCGAGAAAGAAAAAGATATCACGACCGTTTAAAGTCATTAGTCACTCGTCATGGGTCGCTCGTCAAAAGCGATAGTGCTAGAGCTAAGGACTCAGGACAAAAGGCTAAAAACGGATACTAGGCAGGTTGAAGCGCTTGTCCATCTAAAGCAGGGCGAACCAGGAAAGCAACGTGCATAGGATAGCCCTGGGAGTAGATCGCATCGATGTACCGCAGGGCTGTTTCTCGATTTTTGCAGGTGCGTAAAACTTTCTCGTTGCCGTTGGCGTATTGGATGCGTAATTCCCAGAACATCGCTTTTCCCCTTATGAAAATAGTAGAAACACCAAATAGTCGGTCAGCGACTTTATAAAACTTTCATGAACCTATCCTATAAGCTTTATATAAACTTTGCACTCAGTAAAATTGATGAATTGAATAAATATCGCGATCGCGCTCTCTAGTTGTCTGGAAGAAAAAGCTGAACGACTACGTACTGGAAAACACGGTTTGTCTTCTAGAAGTCAAGAGAAAATCTAAATCAAGGCGAATAATATTTATCTTAAAAATCCTGAAAGCCTGAAATTGTATACGTTTTACCGAGATAAGCATAATTACGCAAATAGCTAGCTGGTAGGGAAAGCAATTAAGCTTAATTACCAGTGAGTGTCAAGCGTGAGGATGTAAATTCTTCGCTTAACAAGCTTAAATTGCAAGTGTGTTCAGAAGCAAAAATTAACACGATGTTTGACTGCATTATTGTCGGTGCTGGCCCAGCAGGTGGAACCGCAGCTTATCATCTAGCTAAGGGAGGACGTTCGGTTTTAGTCTTAGAAAAAGACGCAATGCCGCGTTACAAACCGTGTGGGGGTGGAGTATCACCAGCGATACAAGAGTGGTTTGATTTTGATTTTTCTCCAGCGATTTCCTTAAAACTCAAATCACTCCGCTACACCTGGAAAATGGGCGATCCAGTGGAAGTAGGGCTGGAAACAGGACAACCGATTTGGATGGTAAGGCGAGACGTTTTCGACAACTTCCTGATGCAGCAGGCGCAGCAACAAGGCGCAGAACTGCGAGACAACACTGAAGTAACGGGGATTGAGTTTAAGAGCGATCGCTGGCAAGTCAACACCGCCAATGGATCCGTTGAAGGTCGCTATCTGATTGCCGCAGACGGAGCCAAAGGGCCAATGGCTAAGTGGTTAGACTTTAAAGAGCGCAAACGGCGTCTGGCTGGAGCCTTAGAAGCAGAAATACCCGCCCAAAATACCAACCAACAAAAGATTCATTTTGAATTTGGGATGGTCAAAAATGGCTATATTTGGAACTTTCCTAAAGCAGACGGCTATTCTATCGGCGTTGGCACGTTCATCGGCGGTGAACCCCAAGACTTTAAGAAAATTTTGGCTGAGTACGCCAAATCTTTCGGCGTAGAGGTCAATCAGAGCAAGCAATATGGTCATCCCCTTTCTCTATGGGATGGCAATCAAAGGCTGCATACGCAAAATGCAGTTTTAGCCGGAGAAGCCGCCTGTGTTGTCGATCCGTTTACGGCTGAGGGAATTCGTCCCTCAATGTTTAGCGGCTTGAAGGCAGCGGAAGCGATTGACAAATCACTCTCCGGGGATGGCAATGCTCTGGAAAGATATACCAGCACGATCGCCGAAGAATGGGGATCGGATATGCAGTGGGCACAACGCTTAGCAGGAGTGTTTTACAGAGTTCCTGGGATTGCTTATCGAGTCGGTGTTAAGCGCCCTGGTGCCACTGAGCGCATGGGCAAGATTCTGTGCGGAGAGAGTCGTTACTCTGAAGTGGCAGAGAGTGCTATCAAACGCCTCAGTAAGAGCATGATACCGGGAATGGGTGGGTAAAACGATTGAGCATTTAGTTAGTAAGGGTTGACTTCTTTTGGGTGGGCAAAAGCCCACCCAGATAAGATTTGGTAGGTATTCCTCACTCTACAAAATTAAATTTTTGAGAGTGCAACCCCCTTTTAAATCGTCAGTGGTGCAATTTCCTCATGTGTTATATTGGGGCTTTCATCCAGAAACTTGCTAGGTTATGTCTTCTAGGACTGCAAAGTTATCCAGGTTCGGGCTGATGATTTTAGCAGCGGGATGCTTAAGCTTCCTGACGCTAGGTTGTCAAAAATCAGAGGCTGACGCTAAAAAGTATGTTGACTCAGGAAATACTCTAGCTCAACAAGGCAAATTAAACGAAGCGATCGCTGACTACAACAAAGCCGTTGAGATTAATCCCAAGGATGCAGAAAGTTACAATAAGTTAGGAACTATTCTGGTCAACCAAAAGAAATTTCCTGAAGCCAGTGATGCTTTTCAAAAGGCAATTGCAAATAGTCCTAAAAATATAGAGCTATATCATAAATTAGGATTTGTTCAGGTTCAAGAAAAGAAACTGGAAGAGGCGTCTGCTACTTTTAAAAAGGCAATTGAAATTGATCCGAAAAATGCCAAATCCTATAATGATTTAGGATTTATTCAGGTCAATCAAGGCAAATTACCTGAAGCGGCTGCTAACTTCAAAAAGTCAATTGAAATTGACCCGAAAAACGCCAGATCTTACAATGATTTGGGAGTTGCTTTAGGTGCCCAAGGTAACAGCAAATTACCCGAAGCGGCTGAGGCTTTCAAGAAGGCAATTGAAATCGACCCGAAAAGTGCAGATGCACACTATTTCTTAGGGGTTGCCTTGGTCAAACAAGGAAAGTTAAATGAGGGAGTAGCAGCTCTTAAAAAGACCACCGAAATTGCTCCGAAAGCAGCACCTGCTTACTTTGGTCTAGGGGTAGCTCTAAATCAACAAGGTAAGAAGTCTGAGTCAATCGAAGCGATGAAAAAAGCCAGAGACTTGTTTAAAGAGCAAGGTCAAACTCAGCAAGCTGACCAGATCGATCAGGGATTAAAGGCTTTAGGGAAACAGTAACCAGTTTTAACAGTCCCGTTCCCTGAAAAGAGGATAGAGTTTTTACTCCCAGGAGTAGGGGCACGATTGTTGATTTAAAAAGTAGGGGCACGGCAATGCTGTGCCCCTATAATGGTTGAGCGATAAGGTTTTCTGAAAGTTCTGTAACCAGGCAACCAGCCCCAGGGAAACACTGAATACGGTTTGGTTAGGGCGAAAAATACCAAAGTTCGCATTTGTTGGATTTCGTTTCTCCACCCAACAAACAATAATTTTCACCGAACCATATTGGGGAGACAGACCCAAAGCTGGGTTGGGATGTTGGCAACAGGTACTTACCATCCTCAACTTTGATAATGCTGAATACTCGAGCGGCTGAAAGTCGCCTACTCGACTGCATCCCTTGCAGCAACAAGCATGGTAGAACTGGGACAAGCACTTTTATAGTTTCGACATGACGATTTACTTTTATAAATTTGAAGATCCCTACGGATGTTTTTCCAACTTTTCTCCTCATAACATTTATCTGCTGGGTCAAGATTGGATGACGGTGGAGCATTATTATCAAGCGCAAAAATTTGTTGGCACCGAGGATGAAGCGTTAATCCCAGCGATCGCTAGCGCGAAGACGCCAATGGAAGCCGCAATACTGGGACGCGATCGCACCCGCCGCATCCGTCCGGACTGGGAACAAGTGAAAACCCAAATTATGCGCGAAGCCGTGCTAATCAAGTTTCTAACTCACCTAGAGATTCAATCCATTCTGCTTTCTACCGGCGATTGTCCGATCGTGGAGGATTCTCCCACCGATTATTACTGGGGTTGCGGTGTAGAAAAAACTGGACAAAATCATTTGGGAAAAATCCTGATGAGTGTCCGTCAAGAAATCCGGCAACGGTTAGGAAAAAAGTAGCGTTACTCCTTTGTGAATTTATATATTTAGCTAATCTGAACTAGCGATTTTTTAGGGGAAATATTTTTAACTTTTAATAGCACGACTTACATAAACTGTCAACATTTTTAAGTTATTTTTTCTTGAAAATATTAAAGTTAACAATAATTTTAAAACTTTTATAAGATCAATAGTTTTACGAATACCCAGTATGACTTTTCAGTTACAGAATAGAAATATACAAAAACATTCATGCCTGAATTTATAAAAGTGGTGGATAGAGGGAATGAGCTTAAGTGATAATACGCAAACAATGCAGCACGAAATAGACCAAGCAAGCTTATTACACGGAATTACCAATCGGATTCGGCGATCGCTAGAATTGCCAGAAATTTTGACATCGACAGTCGCTGAAATTCGCTCATTGCTTGAAACCGACCGCGTGATGATTTATCGGTTTCATGCCGATGGCAGTGGAGAAGTGATTGCCGAGGCAATTGATAACAATCGCCTGCCATCTTTGATGGGACTAAATTTTCCGGCTGATGACATTCCTCCCCACGCCCGCGAGATGTTTCTGAAAGCTCGCCAGCGCTCAATTGTCGATGTTTCCTCAGGGTTGATTGGTCTGAGTTCCTTGGATTGCGCCCAGACAGGTACTGCTTTGAAGGCGGAAGATGTTCGCTATCGCCCAGTAGATTCCTGCCATATTGAATATCTCACGGCAATGGGAGTCACATCTTCCCTCGTGGTGCCGATTCTATATCATGATGCCCGCACGCAGGAGACCCAGCCGGAACTATGGGGTTTATTAGTCTCTCATCACGCTGAATCGCGTTCGGTTTCGGAACAAGAACTGCAAATCGTCCAGTTAGTGGCAGATCAAGTTTCAATTGCGATCGCTCAATCTACCTTACTCGAACTCGCCTGCGCCCAAGCAACGCGGGAAGCGCGGATTAACCGAGTCGCCACCCTGCTCCATGCACTACCAACGATTCAGCTTTCTGAAGCCCTTACGGAAACGGTTGCAGCCTTTAAAGGTTGTGGGGGCAGAATTTACATAGCGGCAGAAAATCCAAGTCAAGCAATCCTATTTGCCTGCGGCGATCAACCGATGCTAGGAGCCATCGGGAAAGATCGTCCGCTTGAAGAGCATCCCGTTTGGCAGGAATATTTAAAATTACAAGACACTGCCTGCAATCCCATCAAGGCAGTGACGGATCTCTATAAAGAACCTCATCTGCGAGTCATCGCGCCAGCGTTCCGCACGACTCGAATTCGGGGCATCCTGATTGTCCCCCTCCAGTATCGTCAGCAGTTTCTGGGATACTTGTGCATTTTTCGTAATGAAATTGATACGGAAACTTTGTGGGCTGGAAATTTCGACCCGGATCGGAGACAACTGCAACCTCGTAATTCCTTTGAGGCATGGAGGGAACTGAAACGAGGTCAAGCACAAGCGTGGACGCCGGGAGAAATTGAACTCGCTCAAGCCTTGGGTCATCACTTCTCAATGGCGATTGAGCAGTATCTCCTGTACACACAGGTGCAGTCTCTCAATAGCAACCTGGAGCATCAAATTCAAGAGCGAACTGTCCAGCTAGAACAGTCCTTAGAGTTTGCCAAAGTCCTCAAGCAAGTCACAGACCAAATTCGCAGCACTCTGGATTTAGAGAAGATCCTACAAAGCATTGTGCAGGAAGTCAGGAAACTGCTAAGCACAGACCGAGTGGTAATTTACCAGTTCACCAGAAGTTGGCAAGGGGAGGTGGTTGTAGAAGCAGTGACAGGCAGATGGAACTCAATTCTGGGAGAGATATACGAAGATGAATGCTTTCCTCAGGAGTACGCCTCTGCTTACCAGCAAGGAAGGATTCGAGCAGTTCATAACGTAGCTGAGTCAGATTTACATCCCTGTCATATAGAGTTTTTACTGAAAATTCAGGTTCAAGCCAACTTAGTTGTCCCGATTAACATGGGGGAACAGCTATGGGGGCTACTAATTGCCCATGAGTGCCAAGCTCCTAGGGAATGGAAGACTGCTGAAATTGATTTGCTGCAACAGCTGGCAAATGAAGCCGCGATCGCAATTCAGCAAGCCGAACTGTACGAACAAAGCCGTAGTGCCGCTGCGACTGCTACCGCTCAAGCACAACAGTTAGAACAAGCTGCCGAACAACAGCAAGCATTGTTTGGAGTAATTACGAAGATTCGAGAATCCCTCGATCTAAATACAATCTTCAAAGCAACGACCACTGAAGTCCGACAACTGCTAGGGGCTGACCGAGTGGCAGTATTTCGCTTATATTCCGCCTCTGGCTCGCTGGATGATGAATTTGTCTCAGAAGACGTATTACCAGCTTTAAAGCCGATTTTAGGAACCAAAGTTTACGACCGCCACTTTTCCCAAAACTATGCTGTACTTTATCAACAGGGTCGGATTCAAGTAGTTGATGACATCTACAACGCAGGCTTAACTGATTGCCATATTGAGCTGCTGGAGCAATTTCAAGTCCAAGCTCAACTCGTGGTGCCACTGCTAAAAGGGGATATCCTTTGGGGATTGCTCTGTATCCATCAATGCTCGCAAAAGAGACATTGGGATGTCTCGGAAATTGAGTTCGTCACCCAGACTGCTGTTCAGCTGGGAGTTGCAATACAGCAAGCAGAATTACTCGCTCAAACCCAGCATCAAGCAGAACAACTCGCTTGTGCCCTCCAAGAATTACAACAAACCCAAACCCAGCTGATTCAGACAGAAAAAATGTCGAGTTTGGGACAGCTAGTCGCAGGTGTGGCTCACGAAGTCAACAATCCGGTTAATTTTATTTACGGCAATCTCATTCACGTTGGCGAGTACGTAAAAGATTTGATCGATCTGTTGCATTTATACCAGGAGCGTTACCCCCATCCCGATCGGGAGGTTGCCAAACACGCAGAAGCAATCGATTTGGAATTCATTGCTGATGATCTGCCGAAAATGCTGTCGTCAATGAAGGTGGGAGCCGACAGAATCCGTCAACTGGTGCTGTCTCTCCGGAATTTCTCTCGCCTTGACCAAGCCGAGATGAAACGGGTGGATATCCATGAGGGTTTAGACAGCACGCTGTTAATTTTGCAACATCGACTCAAAGGGAAGGGTAATACTCCTACGATTGAAGTTGTAAAGGCTTATGGCGATCTGCCCTTAGTTGAGTGTTATGCCGGTCAGCTCAATCAAGTGTTTATGAATGTCCTTAGCAATGCGATTGACGCGCTGGAGCAGCAAAACAACTGGGATCGATCGAACCACCCGATGGAAAGGGGAGAAGCTGCTGGTTATTTGCACCACGCAAGTGACACAGATACTGCCCTAACATCATCAGACGTTAAAACTTCACCCGCTCAGATTACTATCCGCACCTTTTTGAAGGAGGAAGCAGAAAGAATAAAAGGTGAAAAAATACAGGAGCAAGAAGGAAGGATAAAGCATGAAACCGATTCACTTATTCATCCTTTCATCCCTCATCCTGCTAACGTGGTGATTCAAATTATTGATAATGGCTCTGGTATGCCAGAGGCGGTGCAGGCGCAAATCTTCGATCCTTTTTTCACGACAAAGCCGGTTGGTAAAGGCACGGGTTTGGGACTGTCGATCAGCTATCAAATTGTGGTGGAAAAACACGGCGGCGTTTTTAAGTGTTCTTCTCAACCAGACAAGGGCACTGAGTTCTGGATTGAAATTCCCGTTCGCCCACAAAATTGAAAGAAGCAATTGATGCTGGGGCAAAAAACGAACTCTATACACACTCGGAACCTCACCCCTAACCCCTCTCCGTTGACGGAGAGGGAATATTGAACTCCTTCCCGTTGACCGGGAGGAGCAGGGGTGGGGCTAAACTCTGAGTGCTAAAGACAGCACAAATTAGAACTTCCGATCGCTCGAAAAAGTTTTACGGGCAAATTTTCTCGATAGCGATCGCTGCCATTTTAGTACCTGTTTGCTGACCGGGAACTGGTGCAGCAGCACGTAGAAGCAGGGAATAATAAACAAGGTTAGCAGCGTCGCCAGAGATAGACCGGAAAACACCACAACGCCTAACGGTTGTAGAAATTCTGAGCCTTCCCCGATTCCCAGCGCCAAAGGAAACAAGCCGAGAACCGTGGTGATGGTGGTCATCATAATCGCTCTCAGGCGCATGGGAGCCGCTTTTAAAATCGCCGCCTGTCGGTCGATGCCTTCCTGTTCGTGAATTTGGTTCGCCAACTCCACCATGATGATGGCGTTGTTTACCACAATCCCCACCAGCAGCACCGCACCGACTAGCACCGTAGCACCGATAGCGGTTTGGGTGATATAAAGCCCCAGAATGCCCCCCGCTAAAGCCAGGGGCACCGTGAGCATAATTACCAAGGGGTCAATCAAGGAGTTGTATTGTACCGCCATGACGACGAAAACCAAGAAAGCAGCTAAACCTCCTAAAATTGTCAAGGAGTTTTGCAACTGCTGATTTGTTTCCGCTGTCGAACTAGGTATCACGCTCACGCCTTCGGGTAATCGCAAATTCCCCAGTACCTCGTCTACCTCTGTCAGGGCGTCGCTGAGGTTAGCTCCTTCGCTCAGACTACCCGCAATGATAAAAACCTGTCGTTGGTTAATCCGCTGAACTTCACCGGGGGCTTGACCTTCGGAAATGGTCGCGACATCACCCAGCCGAACTAAGCTGTTGCTATTGACAAATAAGGGGATTTGTGCAAGCTGCGAAGCGCGTTGCACGGATTGCTCATTGAATTGAACGCGCACATCTACTAAGCGATCGCCTCTTTGCAACTGAGTCGGTACTGACCCCTCGATTGCTGTCTGAATCGTTTGCCCAATGTCTTGCGTCGTCAACCCCAACTCCTCTGCACGCTCCCAATCTGGTCGAATCTGCACTTCTGGTTGTCGAGAGTCGGCATCAGGTCGGAAAGTTGCACTTTTTACTCGCTCATCCAAGGCTTGCAGCGCTTGCCGCCCCGCTTGTTGCAACCGCTGCTCATCGTTTCCCTGGAGGATGATATCCACATCCGCCCCCCGCACTGGCGAGTTACTGAGGATAATCCCCCGTACCTGACCGGGATTCAATCGCAGACGAATCCCCGCCAAGTTCAGTTTGTTAAACTCTTGATTGACTTTCTCAACAAACTTCTCGACATCTGTACCTTGCTTGAGGGTAATTGAGCTGGAAGCGCGTAGGGGATTGGCATTCGTGTTGCTGCCGAACAGAGAACCTCCGGCTGTGCTAAATACATAGTCGCTTTCTGGCTGTTTAACCAGGATTTCGTCCACCAGTTTCATCACTTTTTGGTTAGTTTCCACGCTAGTTCCAGGAGGAAACTGGGCAAACAAATTTGCTTGACCTGTATTAATCCGAGGCAGAATTTCTTGAGGAATTTGACCGACCATCCACAAACTACTGCCGCCGAAAAGCAGAATAATAGCGGCGATTACTAACAACCGATAACGCACTACTCCAGTCAGAAAGCGGGTATAGCTGCCAGTCGCTGCCTCAAATCGGCGGTTAAATTCCCGTAAAGGCCAAAACTTACCTAGGCCACTCGACCACTGGATAGCCAACAACCGGGAACTGAGTGCTGGCACCACGGTCAGCGCCACCAATAGAGAGGCAGCTACAGAAAAACTAATGGTAAGAATTAATTCATTAAATAGCAGGGAGAAAAAGCCACCAATCAGCAAAAACGGCAGTACAGACACCAAGTTAGTAGTGGTAGAGGCAATTAGCGCCGATTCCACCTCGCGACCGCTGCGTTCTGCTTGATCGATTACTTGCTGGCTATTCATACGGGCTTTGCTATCCTGACCCGGAGTCATGCCAGCACCTTCGGCAATTGTCTCCATCATTACGATAGAGTTGTCTACGACAATCCCCACACCCAGCGCCAAACCACCTAAGCTGAAAATGTTGATGGAGAGTCCAAATAGCTGCATTAAGATAATCGCCGCGATGGTCGCTAGGGGAATGGCGATGATAATAATTAAAGTTTGACGGGCGCTACCGAGAAATAGCATCACCGCCACCGCTGCCAACCCTGCACCCAGCAATCCGGAACTGGTCACGTTGGAGATCGAGTTGCTGATAAATTTCGACTCATCCAGCGTTGCTAACAGTTTCATATCTTCGGGAATCACCCCAGCTTGGCGCAGTTCTTCGATCCGTTTTTTAATTCCATCCACAACCTCGATAGTATTGGCATCCGGTTGCTTTTGGATGCTGAGTTTTACCGCTGGTTGCCCATTCAGATAGACAAATACCCGCTGGTCTTCTGTCCCATCAATGACTTCGGCAAAATCTCTTAGATAAACGCGAGATTGCGGTAAAAGCGCGGGGCTTTGCGCTCCTACTGGGCTGGGGGTTGGGGAACCAACTTCAAAGGAGAGATTGCTAATTTCTTGGGCATTCTGAAAGCGTCCGACGGTGCGGGTTAGTGGTTCGGAGTCAGCGCCTTGCAAGCGACCGCCAGAGACATCCTGGTTGCGATCGCCTAAAGCATTTAACACATCTGTTAAACTCACCCCCAGGGCTTGTAAGCGATTCAGGTCAATTTGCACCCGGACTTGTTCTTCCACCCCACCCGCAACATCGACAGAGGCGACACCATTGACAACACCGAGTTCGCGGGATAATTCTTCATCGGCAAATACTCGTAAATCCGCCTCTCCTAAAGAAGAAGATTGCAGCGCCACTTCGTAAACGGGTAGCTGGGAGGGGTCAACTTTAAATAAGCGGGCATCTTCGATGGTACTGGGGAGTCTGCTGCGACCCCGGTTAAAGGCAGCGGTGGCATCGTTTAGCGCTTGGTCAATGTTCCCTCCCGGTTCAAAGTACAAGTCTAAACTTACTTGCCCTTCGCGGGTTTGGGAGTAAACTTGCACCACTCCTTGTGTGGTACTTAATGCTTCTTCTAGCGGTTTGGTGATTTCGTCAACTGCTACCTCTGGAGAGATTCCAGGGGCTTCTAGCCGCACGCCAATCCGGGGATAGGTGATAGACGGCAACAAATCAACTTGCAGTTGGGAGAGAAAGAAGACTCCCAGCACCAACGTAGCGATGGTGAGCATCAGTGTGCCGATGTGACGGCGGATGGCGATCGCGCTTAGGCTAAATCCAGACATAATAATTTTGAATTTTGAGTTCTGAATTTTGAGTTAATTCGGAATTTTGAGTGAATGAGTGAGTTTTGAATTAAGAAGTCAAAGCTCAAAACTCAAAACTCTACGGCTTTGCGGTTTCTGATAAAACACTTAAGCTGACAAGTTCGCCATCTTTGAGCGGCTTACCAGCGCGGCTGACAAATCGCTCTCCCGGCTTTAATCCCGACAGAATTTCTACTTTTCCATTTACGCGATCGCCCACTGTCACCGATCGAGCCTGCACTCTTGGCTGTTGCCCTTCACGAGTCACAACAAACACCGTCGCTTTGCTAGATTTGGCATTTTCTTGGGAGTTGGAAGCGCTCTCTCCCTCGCTCCTTGGCTGTCCCCCTTGTGCCTGCCTCCCTTGTGTCTGCCCTCCTTGTCCCTGTCTCCCTCTCTCTCCTGCTTCTTGCAGCGCTGTTTGCGGCACCACTACCCGTTGGGACGCATTTGAGGCAAAGCTGACCCGTGCCAATAGTCCGCTGCCGATCTCACCCTTGGGGTTGGCAATCGTGACTTCTACCGGCACTTGACGAGCCGCTACATTCGCCGCCGGAGAAATGCGAGCCACTTGTCCAAGAAATTCCCTGTTTTTGAAGGCATCTAATTGCACCCGCACCGATTGTCCAGCCCGGATATTTGACAATTCCAATTCTGAAACTGGCACCACTACTGTGACGCGGCTGAAATCTCCAATTTTCAAGATTTCACTACCTGGATTCGCTAAATCCCCCGGTTCTAACCCTTTAGAAACGACAACGCCGCTAATTGGAGAAGTTAATACTGAATAGGATTGGCGTTCGCGACTTTGAGCCAGTACAGATTGTTGCGCCTTGACTCTGCCTTGAGCCGCTACGACTGCTTGCTGTTCTGTACTCACCTGTGACTGAGCAGAGAGCAAAGCTTGTTGAGCCGTTTGAGCTTCGGTTTGAGCTAATTCTGCTTGTTGCTGAGCGATCGCGCCCTGTCTCGCCAAGCCAGCCAGTCGAGCTGCATCCCGCTGTGTTTGCTGCAATTCAACTTTTGCCTGTTCCACCTGTGTCCGGGCATTAGCTACCTGAGTTCGGGCGCGGGCAACTTCTGCTTGAAGCGTTGCGAGTTCTGCTTGCGCCTGATTCACGCTAGTCAGCAAGGTGGTGTCATCTAACTGGGCAACAATTTGACCCTGCGCTACCCGATCTCCCACATCTGCTTTAAGAGAGAGCAGCCGTCCTTCCACTTGGGGTTGCACCGAGACTTCTCTGAGTGGGCGAGTCGTGCCGATGAATTTTACATCTTCTTGAAGCGATTCGCTGCGAGCGATCGCCACATCCACTGGTGTAGGTTTTCCTTGCCCCCCTTCTTGCCCTCTGGGAGATTGAGCCTCCGCTTCCGCTTTCGGCAGAATGCCACAACTGGTCAACCCAGGCATCCCTAAAACAGCAAATATCAATATAAATAGGGGAATTTTTTGATTTTGCCGTTGGCTTGTTGATTTTTGACTCGTTTGCTGCCGAGAGGCTTGAGCAGCAGAGATATCAGGAGACATACGCTTAAGTTGCACTTGGGTGTTCCACTCAGGAGACGGTTCGGACTCACCTTGGGCGGGGCTGTCCAGCGGTGAGATGCAAAGGCAACAGGTTAGCTCTGTGCCTGCCTGTCTATTTAGACTGCTGATAGTTTACAAACGTTCACTTTACAAATCATAAAGTGCGAAGGCAGTTCTCTTGGTCAGCCTTAAGGTCGGATTTTGGCATTTGCCTTCTGGTTTTGGGCGAGCGATCGCCCTGAGCAACATTCCAGCTGCTATGCTTTTTTTAAAACCCTTGACAAACTCTCAAATCCTTGCGTTACCAATTCTTGCGGGTTAAAAATCTATTTCTGTCAGTCGTCCTGGCGGTGGCTGGGACTGTAGTAATTAGGGCATCCGAGAACGTACCCGTACAGGCTCGTCCCGCTCCTGTATTTACACGCCATTTAGAGACAATTCAAAGCAGCGTACCGCCTGGGTTGATTATGCGCTTGCCGTCCCAAATTCTCCTCAGTGGCCCCACCGATGTAGAGCCTTCTGAGTTGATTGTCCGCGTCTTCCCCTCAGAAACTCCGTTAGCTTATACTGTTAGCCTTTTTACCTGCTACAGTAATCCCCAACCGTGCTTAGTCGGAAGTTTTTCGGTTGAGAAAAAGACTTCTCTCAATGCGATACGAGAATTAGAAAAACATAAAAAAGCAGGCGACCCCATCACCTTAAGGAAAGATATTAGAGGATATTTGTTAGAAGGAAAAAAGCAAAAGCCATCCTATGAATTTTCTTCCGTAATGTGGCAGCAGGATGACTTTATTTATCGCGTTAGTTTTCCCACCATAGAACGGTCAAATATTCTCTTGATGGCTAATTCAATGGCTAACGATGTGCCGCTTTTCCGCAGGTTTTCTCGTCCACTTCCCTGATACTCATCCCAAGTTGCGTTCAGACAAAGTAGGGTCTTGAACGCAACTTATTAGTATTAATTCCAGTAATCTACAATCCGCTGAGCGTCTCTAGCAGCTTCTCCACTTCAGCATTATGGTCGAGGAAGGAGAACAAATGTTTATAGCGCAGAATTCCCTGTTTATTCAGTACGAATTGGGCTGGCAGAGGCGCACCCAAAGCTTGACCCGTACAGTAAGCTCGAAAAGTCCGACAACTGGGGTCGCTGAGCAAGGGCATCTTTAAACCCAGGTCTTTGACAACCGTTTTGCTCTGCTGTTCGTCGGTACTGGTAATCATCAAAACCTCGACGCCCAAACTAGTAAAGCGCTCGTAGTTTTCATTCAGCGCTTTGATGTGAGGAAAGCAAAAAGGACAATATTGCTTTTCGGTGAAGATGCGGGTGAAGGCAAGGATGACAGGTTGCTTTCCCCTGTAATCTGATAACTTAACTCTCCTCCCGTTAGTAATGTCCGGCAGTTCAAAAGCTGGAGTCGTTTCTCCGAGGTTCAAACGGCTGGTTGCTGGAATCGGCAAGAAATTCTCAAAGAAGCGTTGATTTAACAGTCCGCTAAAGTCAGTAGATGTCAGCATCGGTATATCATTTTGGTCTTATTGCTGTAATTGTAATAGTTCTTTACTTTTTTGCGAACAGGGGCGAATCGTCGAGAGCGATCGCATCCTTCATCCCCAACAAAAATCGCATCCCCCTTAAGCTGGAGATGCGAGCAACTTTAAGTTCTTGGCGTATTCTTGTTATCAATTGAGAGTTTAGTCAATGACTAAACTGACTTTGATGTTGTAACCAAAAGCTTTCTTGAAAGCTGCTTCTACATCAGGTAACTTTTCTCTTGCAATTCGGAAAATCGCCAGTGATGAAACTTTAATGTAAGCTTCCCCATTACTAAAAGCGATGAGTTTCCCATGCTGACTCATCAGATGTTTCGTAGTGGGTCGCGGAATCTGCAATATCACACCGTTCCAGATTAGGTCTAGCATATTCTGAATTGCTTCTTGCATTGGCTTGAGGTGGTCGATTTTCTCCAGATTTACAGGCAGTTCCAGTTGTACGAAATTTTCAGCTTGCATTGTCTTAGTCCTAATTCAGAGCGATTGTTGGAAGTGGGAAGAGGGTATTGCTTATCTCTGCTTCCCAGAGCCGATACGTCTATAGTCCTGGAAGTGCATAGGTTTAACGGCTCTGGATTGATAGCAATTTTGGCTCTAGTTTCAAAACTGAGCCAAAATTGAGCCAAGCCATAAGTTGGTAGAAGTTATAAAAGTTAAATATGTATCGATGGGTATTAAAGGATAAGCATGGCAGCTACTATCAGAGCATCCAAACAGGGGCTAGAAATTGTTGAGCAAGCTAGAAGGGAAAAAGGATGGAACAAACAGGCTGCTATCTGGGGTGAAAAGCATAACTTAAAGCGGTTTTGGCGTTCTATACCAATTGATACAGATGCCTTTGCCGGAATTTGTAAAGCCGTAGGAATTGAGGACTGGGAAGAGATTGTTGATAACAGTCCACTAACCAAGACAAATTCGAGAGCAGAGTTTTTTGCCTATGATGATGCCTGGGTAGGTCGAGAGCAGCTAGTGGGCGAACTTAAAGAAAAAGTTCAAGGTTCGTGCCGCTTATTAATCCTTCTTGGCATCGCTGGAATTGGTAAAACAGCTTTGGCTGAACGATTAGTAGTGGAATTGCAGCCTGACTGGACTAAGTTTCATCAAGAAAATTTTGAAAATGAGCAGCAAGCTTCAGACTTTGCCAGTGTTGCAGCTCGATGGCTGGAAAAGTGGGGAGAAGCCATTACACAAGAAAACCGCAAAGATACAAATTACTTGCTGAATTTGCTAGTTAAACGCTTACTCCAGAATCGGTATTTGGTGGTGATAGATTCTCTAGAATCGATTTTGGAAGGGAATGAAGAAGAAGGTTGGAATAATTTTAAGGATAACGAGTGGGCAAAGTTCTTTGAAAGTTTATTAGCAGCCGAATCTTGCCAAAGTCGAATTATCCTAACTTCACAAGACTTACCAGAGCAAATCCCAGCACGTTACAAAAACTTTTGGGATTGCCGCGTCTTAAGTGGACTTACAAAACTAGAGCGGTTGCATCTGTTCGATAAAACTGGGCTAGAAGTTGGCGCAGATTCACCAAACACACCTTATCTGGAACGGATTGGCGCTGCTTATGAAGGGCATCCCTTGGCATTGCGGGTGATTTCTGGAGAAATTTGCAGTCACCCTTTTTATGGCAATGTAGTGGCTTATTGGAATAAATATGGGCATGAAATTGAAGAAGTCGAGAAGGCAATTGAGGAAGTCAAAACAAAAGGAATAACAGCATCAGCCGATGACCAGTGGCGATTAGATCGATATACTCGTGAACTGCGAAGAAATGTGCGACATCGGTTGGAAAAAACTTTTGGACGCTTGAAAAAGGATGTCCTTAATGCTTATCGATTGCTTTGCGAAGCTTCTGTCTATCGCTGTCCAGTAACGGAAGAGTTTTGGCTGAGTCATTTGGAAGATTGGGACTGCAATGAAGATCAGCAAGAGGCGGCGCTGGAGGTGTTAAGAAATCGCCATCTGGTTGAGGAAATTGTTGAAGACGATCAATTCCTGCTAAGACAGCACAATTTAATCCGCAGTGTGGCACTTGAACACTTAAAACAACTCCATTAAGAAAATGAGTGATATTTTACCGTCTGGCAAATCGGTCTTGGCAGAGCTTGGTATCAATTCAGAAGCTATTAAGTTGATTCAGCCGCATTGGAAGCGTACCCATTACAGAGCCGTCGTTAACTGGCTAACGAAGTACAACCCGAAGGTAGGTGCCACTAATCTAGAGAAAGTGCGCGGCTATCTGGAAGCGTTTCATCATCTCTGCGAAGTAGAAGAATGGGAGAAAGCTAGCAAAATCATTTTTATACACATTAATACTGTTACTAAAAATGAATTGCACAAACAACTAAACTTATGGGGCTACTCTTACGAACAGGCTGAACTATACGAAAGGCTTTTAAGCAAGTTAACCCCAGAATTAGATGCTATTTTATGGAATGGCTTAGGTAACTCTTATCAATCAAGAGCAGATTATAATAAAGCGATTGAGTGTTTTCAGAATCGTTTGAAGATTGCACTAGAAATCAAAGATCGCAAAGGTGAAGGACACGCACTAGGAGGCATAGGAGCAACTTACCGTAGTCTAGGAGACTATCCCGAAGCACTTAAATATTTCTTGAAAACCTTGAGTATAGTACGTGAAGTTTCAGATTATCAAGGAGAAGGTATTACTCTAAGAAATTTAGGAAAGGTCTATGCTGTTTTGGGAGATTATCATAAGGCGATAAATTTTTATAATTCAAGTTTGGTCATTGCACGGAAAATCAAAGACTATCAAGGCGAGATAGTAAACCTAAGAGATTTAGGGGAAATTTATATGGCTTTAGGAAATTACCCTAAAGCCTTTGATTATTACCATTAAAGTTTGATTATTGCAAATATAACTTCAGATGCCATTAGTGCGGGAACAGTTTTAGGAGATTTGGGAAAGCTTTATGCTATTTTGGGGGAATATGGTAAAGCAACTGGTTATTACCAACAATATCTAGATACTACGGTTGCAGTTAACAATATTCAAGGGAAAGGAACAGCTTTAGGCAATCAAGGAATTGCTTATCTTGCTTTGGGAGATACTAATAAAGGTATAGACTGTCTTTATGAATATTTAGACATTGCAATAAAGATTCGGGATCGTCAGAGCGAGGCACAAGCTTTAGGAAGTTTAGGAATTGCTTATACTTGTCTAGATAAATATTCTGAAGCAATTAAGTATCATAAACAGTATTTAAAAATTGCACAAAAACTTCAATATCCTCAAAGTGAATCAGTGGCTCTCGCAAACTTGGGATTAAATTATTGTTTTATACGAAACTATGCTAGAGCGATTAAATACAGTAAGCAGAGTTTGAACGTGGCAAGAAAAATTGGCTATCGCAGGGGAGAAGGAACAGCATTAGGGATTCTGGGATTAGCCTTTTACTTACAGGGAAGCTTTGTCAAAGCAATCAAGTATTATCAGCGCAGTTTGGTTATTGCAAGAATAGTTCAAGACCGCCGATGGGAAGAACGGGATTTAGTTAATTTAAGCAATGCTTACTGTGCATTGGGAGAGTATGAAAAAGCACTTGAGTACAATCACCAGCATCTAGATATCGTGCAAGCGGCGTTACAGGAGTTAACGCGATCGCAAGCATAAAGAAATAAACCCCAATACATCTTGTATTGGGGTTTTTGAGTAATCCAAGACTAAATCAGTCCTGAAACTAACTCGACACCAGAAATTTAGACGGCAGAAAAGAAGACCTTCGACTTGACGGGGTCGGGAACCATCGTCTTGTCACCGGGTTGCCAACCAGCGGGGCAAACTTCGTCGGGGTTAGTTTGTACGTACTGGATTGCTTGCAGCGTCCGCAGAGTCTCATCGACGTTGCGACCAAAAGCCAGGTTGTTAATTGTAGCGTGCTGAATCACACCTTCTTTATCAATGATGAACAGCCCCCGGAGTGCAATGCCTGCCTCTGGATCGAGGACGTTGAAAGCAGCACTAATCTCTTTCTTAATATCGGAAACGAGGGGATAGTTTAGGTCGCCGACGCCGCCGGACTTGCGGTCTGTCTGAATCCATGCCAAGTGGGAAAATTCACTGTCTACAGAGACGCCAAGGATTTCAGTGTTGAGATCCTGAAATTTTGGATAAGCGTCACTAAAAGCTGTAATCTCTGTAGGACAAACGAATGTAAAGTCAAGAGGATAGAAGAACAAGACTACATATTTGCCACGATAGTCAGACAGTTTAATGGTCTTGAATTCCTGATCGACCACAGCGGTTGCGGTAAAGTCCGGGGCGGTTTGTCCAACCCGAAGACAGCCTTCTGTGTGGTGGGTCATGAATAGATTCTCCTTAAATGGAATAGATTTTGCATTGACTCGTGCTGAGTCAAGGGTAATCTAGTTGAGGTCTACCCTAGACGCAACGACGGCACATTTACGAACTGTAACAACTATATCATACTCATAACGAGTTTGAGTAGGAATGAAGAATTTGGATACGCGCGAGTGGCTGCTCACCAACGGGTTAGGAAGTTTTGCCAGTGGAACGGTTTGTGATGCTCGGACTCGGACTTATCACGGTTGGTTAATTGCCGCCCTCGATCCGCCGAGTCAGCGCACTTTATTACTGTCTCACCTGGATGCCAGTCTGGATGTAGGAAGACGGGTATTTGCACTGGGGACGAATTTCTGGATAGATGGAAAAATTGACCCTTTGGGCTACGAGTTATTGCGTTCTTTTGACATTGACCCCTTTCCCCGTTGGGTTTGGGGTGAAGATAACTGGCAGCTAAGCAGGCAGCTGGTGATGCCCTATGGCTTAGTAGAAAGTAGCTCACAGAGCGTAAGTAGCGGGAAGGAGACTGAGCAATTAGGTACTCCCCAGTTTTGTCACCGGATTTTGATTCAGTACCGCTATGAAGGCACTGAGTTGGCTACGCTGAGGTTACGCCCGGTAATTGGCGATCGCGACTTTCACCACCAGCAATCCGGCGCTTCCGGATTGTCCTTCTCGCAATTAGTCGGTCAAAAGCAAATTTGCTTGCAAGGGATGCGTCCTGACTGGACTGGGACTCCCTGGCAATTGCGCTGGAGTAAGGGTCGCTATCAACCAGACACCGTTTGGTATTGGCATTATTACTATCCAGAAGAGAAGCGGCGGGGATTGGGGGACAAGGAAGACCTCTACAGCCCTGGATACCTGACAGTACCCCTACAACCGGGAGACTCCCTCACCCTAGAAGCGAAAGTGGGATTATGTAACTCCAAACAATCACAGCTCAGTTCCCTAGACTTTGAGCAAGCAGTGCAGGTTGAGCAACAACGACTGAAAGCGCTTCGCCGTCCCTTGTTGAGGGTTCATGGCAACGAACCCTCAACCATTGACAATGACATTGACAATGACATTGTCAATGATATTTGGCAGCATCTGTTGCGAGCAGGCGATCAATTTATTGTCTACCGCGCTTCCATTGCTGGCCCGACTGTGATTGCTGGCTACCCCTGGTTTAATGACTGGGGACGCGATACGCTAATTGCTCTACCAGGACTAGCTTTAGCGACTGGGCGCTATGAGTTAGCCAAGGGACTGCTGGAAACTTTTGGGCGCTATTGTCGGAATGGTTTGATTCCGAATGCGTTTCCAGATACTGGAGCTGAGCCATTTTACAACAGTATTGATGCTGCGCTGTGGTGGATTGAAACTTTGGGTCTTTACCTAGAAGCAACGCAGGATTGGGATTTTCTGGCTCAGCAATATCCTGTGGTGCGGCAGATTTACAAAAGCTTTATGGCTGGCACCCTGTACAATGTCCGGATTGATGCCACGGATGGGCTAGTTACCTGGGATGCGCCAGGAGTGGCGCTTACCTGGATGGATGCGGTGGTTGATGGTCAGCCGGTAACGCCTCGTCGGGGTAAACCTATAGAAATTAATGCTCTCTGGTACTCTGCTTTGTGCTGGGCTAGCCGATGGGCAGAATTGTTATTAAGGGAAGGAGGCGCGAATTCACAGAGGCGGATTAACCAGCGAGAACGCTATATTCAGCAGGCGCAACAGGTGAAGAGATCGCTGCAAAAGTTCTGGAATCCGACGCTGGGATATTTCTACGATACGATCGCACCGGATGATGTGCGAGACCCCACAATTCGTCCGAATGCAGTTTTGGCGCTCTCGCTCTATCATTGCGGGTTTCCTACCGAGCAAGGGCGGTCTGTCCTCAAGGTAGCAGGCGAGCGCTTACTGACACCCTACGGTCTCCGCAGTCTCGATCTCGCCGATCCCCGCTATGTGGGGACGTATGCTGGGAATCCTCAATATCGCGATCGCGCCTACCACCAAGGTACGGTTTGGAGTTGGCTGATTGGCCCCTTTATCCGAGCCTGGAAGCGCCTCTACGATTCAGAACCCGTCCCTTTTGATTGGCAGCCGATGATTGAACACTTGCAGTCCTCAGCCTGCCTGGGTTCGGTTTCGGAAATTTTTGATGGCGATCCGCCTCATGCAGCTCAAGGAGCGATCGCTCAAGCTTGGTCTATTGCCGAACTCATCCGGCACTATTCCGACTAATGACCACCGAGGGATGAGTACAATCACCAGACTACTCATTCTTCAGACCTGGCTTTTTATAACTTTTAAAATGGCTCTGGCGGGATTTGAACCTGCGACCTTGGGCTTATGAGTCCCCTGCTCTAACCACTGAGCTACAGAGCCAACTTTTCTTAAACAACCTTATCATCCTAGCATACCAGCAAGATTATTGCTACCCTGGCTTAAAAAAAGAGAAAAGACAAAAGAAATATATTTTCTTTTGCCTTTTCCTTTGCTTTTGCCTCTTTCTTAGCGTCGGGGTAGCAAAGCTATCGGGTTGATAGCTCCTTTTCCAGCCGAATGCAACTCAAAGTGAAGGTGAGGCCCCGTGCTGCGTCCGGTGCTGCCCATCTCAGAAATCTGCTGACCTTGCTCAACTGCTTCCCCTTCTCGAACCAGAAGCCGGTTGTTGTGGGCATAGCGAGTTAGGGTGCCATCAGCGTGTTTAATGTCCACCAGATTTCCATAACCACCAGAATTCCAGCGTGCATACACCACGACACCAGGAGCTGCCGCCACTACAGGCGTGCCGACCGGAGCCGCGATATCAATCCCCTTGTGCATCCGTCCCCAGCGCCGACCATAACCTGAGGTTAAAACGCCCTTTGAGGGCCAGATGTAGCCATTAAATTGACCTGGGCTATCCGGCAGGTATGGATTTGGACCAGGGAGGGGTGGTAAATCTGGAGCAACTTGTTGCCCGAAGGGGGGCCGGAGTGTCGGGTTATAAGTGTCCGCTCCGGAGGGCGCTGCCGCCACCAGTGACTGCTGGGTTCTAGCCCGTGGTGCAGCAGGTGGGGGCACTTTGATTTCGATTGCCGCCTGCGATCGCTGTTGTTGCCGTTGCCGCTTTTGCATTTCTGCTTGTACGGCTTCGTTATAACGATTTGGGCTGAATTCTGGATTGATCGGAGTCGAGTATTCAGAACGTTGCAACGGTTTGTTGACGACAGGTGCAACCGGCTCGAATGCGGGAGTCACTGGCACCGAGATGTTAGCAACCGGAACGTTCTGTGAGTTAGCGGTATCCCCGTTTTGCTGGGTACGATACTGCTGCCTTAGTTTGATGATGTCTTCCCGTAGTTTCTCAATCTGGGTGCTGTACTCAGAGTTTTGCTTCAAGCCAGCAGACTGAGTTTGGTTCCTCTCGGCAATAGGTGTGGCAGCGGGTGTGGCAATGGGTAACGGATTACCCGCTACTAACATTGGTTTGACGATAGGTACGTTACCACTACTTTGCACCCGTACCTGTGTTGCTGCGACGGGTAAGGGAACAGTCGTTGGCAAAGTAGGAACGGAGAGATTCGGTACAGCAACATTAGACTTGGATTGTCTAAGTGCAGCGTTCAAACCAGGAATTACAGTTACAGTCTGTTTTTTCGGGATTTTCAGTGCTTGATTCACTCGAATCATGTTCGGGTTATCTAACTGATTTATCCGCAGCAGTTCTCCTCTGGAAACGCCGTGAATGCGAGCGATCGCATCCACCGTATCTCCCGCCTTGACCTGGTAAACATCTGCCGTTACCCCATTAGGTTCGACGACGGCAATCGGTACGGGTGCCACTGTCTGGATTGGCAGCGCTTGGTTAGTCGCGGTCGGTACTGGGATTGGTACGCTTTCATTCACCCCTATCGCCTGCGGGGATGCTTCTAGCGATTCCCGTGCCTGTGCCGATGGGAGGTGGTTAATCACCCGATTGGAGGCGTTTTCTCCTGGCATCTGCACCGCGATATTGCGTGGCACGGACGGTACTTGGTTGATTACCTGATTGGGGGCGTTTTCCCCTGGCATCTGCACTGCGACCGGAATTTGCACTCTAGGAGCAGCTATTTCTACCTCAGCAGCTTCAGAGCTATCAATTTGGGCTGGTTCAGTGACTTCTAATTGACCAGCAGATGCTTTTGTCGTCTCCTCAGACCGCAACTCCGCCAGACTGTTCTGCAAGCGGCTCCGCTGCTCCTTTAAGCGGCTCATGGCAGCGTCTTGTCTTGCTTTTAATAGCTCATTTACGTTGCCGGGAATCGTGACTGATTGACCCACCGGCAGTCCATCCGATGTTGTCGCTCCAGATGATTGCTGCACCTGTATCGGGCGAACACCATAAGACTCAGATAGCTTTTCGACGGTATCGCCCAGCTTAACTTCGTGAACAATACCGTTCACTGAAGGAATTTTCACCACTTGCCCAGATGGAAGAGCTGAGCTGGACTTGATGTTGTTGGAAGTGGCGATCGCGGCAGGTTCTACCCCATAGTTCTTCGACGATTGCCAAATTGTCTGTGCCTGCTGCACCTTGTGTTCGATAACGCGCGGTGCTGGTTTCGATTCTGCTTTAGCGTCCAGCTCCACCTTCGGGGAAACGGCCTCAGATGTGAATTCCGGCTCTACTACCTTTGGGGAAGCAGCGACAGATTTGGATTCCGGCTTTATTGCTGCGACTGAAGCAGTTGTTTCTGGCTCCACTTTTGAGGTAGGAGCGGCAACAGCAATATCTGTTGCAGCAGGAGCTTTGGTAATAGTCGGCTCTGTGGCGACCGGATCGGCTGCCTTTGCTTCATCGCCTTGTTGCGGCAGCAATAGGCTGGAGGTGCCCATTGAGATTGCCAATCCAATCATGGCGGCAGAGGTGCGAGCCCGACGGTTAACCTCTGGAGAAATTGGCTTCAATAAACCTGACTCTCCCCCGGAAAGCTTTCCTGCGGACAGATTCGCTTTCGCATCTTTGTCTGCTGCACAGGAAGGAACTGATTTAATCTTGTGCGTGAATGGGCGTTTCAAACACGACCTCCTACTTATGACGAGCGCTTAACTGTCCCTGAATGATTGTTTTTTACCAGTCAATGGGACAAATCACATCAAAAAGTGATTAGGATCACTGCCGGTAATCATACCTAGGCAAGATTACCCTGCTTTTTTGATTTAGACAAGTTTACATGACTGGGAAAATTTAATCATGCACGACCTACATTTGACCCACCCTGCTGAAGACTTCATCATTGCGTTAATCAGGAGCCTTTTGTCAAGAGCTGGCAAGTCAATGGTGTATTCCTTTCTAAGGCGTGCATATTGGAACATACTTGCTTGACTTGCTTTACTCCGGAAGACTGAGAAAACAACTTTTTCGTTGTTGGCATCCTGCTGTTGATCCATTACAACATGAGACTTTAAGCTGATTTTGCCTTGAATAACAACCGTAGAATCATGGAGAAAACTCTGACAAATGGCATAGAGCATACCGACGCATATTTACTAAAAATCTTCCTAAAGATTGATTCGAGGTTGTTTTAGAGGCTCAGCACTGAAAGATTTTGGATAAAAAAATCTATCAATCAATTTCCCGTTGTTACTCTGTTGTTCATAGAAATTTCTTATCTAAGCCGCGCTCATTCGGTATTCTAGATAGCTGAAGGACGCAAAAGAAACTCTCTCAAGAAAGGGAAAAGAGTCATTCGTCACCAAGTGTTGAGCAAGAAGTCATAGGGAAAGCTCAGCCAGAAATGGTCACAAACAGTTGCCGGTTAACACGTTTGAGATTCCTAGAGAAAAGGTCAAACCAAATTTCTAACCTTTAACTCAATCTGCGAACACCTGACTAAAGATTGATAACACGCAAAGAGCAAAGGACTTGTTTGCCTCCTTCAGGAGGACAAAATCCCCAGTTGGCGACGCGCTTCAAACAAACCGACTGCGGCACTAACAGAAAGGTTCAGGCTCCGAACGTGCGGCTGTGACATTGGAATATAGACAGTATTGGCACAAAGGGCGAGAACTTCTGGAGGTAATCCAGTTGTTTCGCTACCAAATAATAGCCAGTCATCTGCCCGAAACTCGAACTTCAGGTAGTTATCGCTTCCCGAAACGCTGAAGCCGATCCATCGTCCCCCTCGCTGCTGATGGAATGCCTGAAAATCCTCTAAACCAATGTGGTAGTGCAGATTGACGTAGGGCCAGTAATCCAGACCGGCACGTTTCAGATAGCGATCGCTAATGTCAAAACCCAACGGCCCGACTAAATGCAATTCCGTCCCAGTGGCAGCACAGGTACGGGCAATATTGCCGGTGTTGGGCGGAATTTGCGGCTTGTAGAGAACAACAAACGGCATGAGACTTACTAATTACTCTGGCTCTAACACTAAAATCCACGCTGGAAACTCAAATTATACCCAAAGAGACATGAACCTATACATATTTGTTATATGACTCACCCAGATCAAATTGATTAAATATTCTAATTCCCGAATGATTCTTTTTAGCCAATAAATTAAGCCATAAAAAGGCAAAAAAAGAAATCAGGGGCTAGGAAGGATCGAAGATAAAGAATGAAGGCTTTAGGATAATTCTCTGCCTTCAAGCTTTATTCTCGATCCTTCAAGTGCTTCAGGCAACTAGGCTCTCGCACAATTTGTCTTCCAGTTCGCGCTCTTGGTCTGCCACCGCTTGAATGGCGTCAATCATCACGCTGGAAGTGTCAAAACCTTGGTTTTGGAGATTTAACCATCGCTGAGCCGAATTTCCTTCCCGGAGAATCTTTTTCAGGGGTGACAAGAAACAGCGAAAGCCCATCTGTTTAGACAGATCCCAAACTTCGCCGGTTATTTCTTCAATCCAATCTCGCGCCAGAATCGGTCTGCCGTCTTGCCAATGTCTCAGAGTTGCATCCAAACTTTGACGGGCGGCGGCGTCTTCGTTGGCGTCAGTCAGGGTAATTAAGTCTTGTGAAGACAATTGACTCATTTCCAGGGGATCGAGGCTAGGGTCATCAATCAACTGCAAAAGTCGGGCTTCTAGCAAG
>NZ_JAMPJZ010000052.1:0-39339 GCF_039961835.1 Trichocoleus sp. ST-U1 | reverse complement strand
AGGATTCTAAACTAAGCATGGGGTGGTGAGATGCGTTGAGAATTAGGTACTTTCAACTGTATCTGTTCCACCCCTCCTTATCCCGAACTCACGTTAAGTTTAAATAAAGTTAAAATAGAAATTCATTTGTTTTTTTTAATTCTATTGACTAACATCACCTTTTGAGTAACTTTTTTTAATTGCTTAGCTTGCGATCGCTACTTGTTTTTAAAATTCCAATCTTACTTAATTGTTATAACTTTATCAGCCCAGGCAAAACAATAAAAAGTGGATTTTAGGGGATAGTTTTTTCCTAATTTATCCAACCAAGCGGAATTCAAAAAAGCCTTTTAGTACGCGGGAGGCTTATTTTGAAGGCTTCCTGGGACGTGTGGCTGTTACAGACATGATAAGTTTGATGCTTCAGCTAATCGCTAATCGATAATTGGTAGTTAGGCTAAAAAACATTTATAACTAGCAACTTTTCAATTAGCGATTAGCTAGAGCAAATCGTTACATACTATCGCGTACAGCTTTAATTTCTTCAAGAGAGATTTCCTGCATCTCACCGCGAAACTCGTTATCTTCTGTCAGAAATAACATACAGTGGCACTCTTTTCGCTCTCGCATCGGTACGCAAGGACAATTCCAGAAAGTTGCATGTACCTCTGCTTCTTTATCTTCGTAGTGACGACAGGGACACAAAGGGGCACCCAGATCATCTTTATGCTTGGCAAGTCCTTCAATCACTACGGCTGTTACGGAAGGATCGACGCAGAAGTAGGTGCCAGTACGCTTGGCGTAAGTTTCGGAGAAATGGCGCATCGCCTCTAGACTTTTTTCGCTGGATTTTGTTTCAGTTTCTGATGGGTTCATAATATGAGATGACGCGAGATCGACAGGTGTTTATGCATTGTATCTTAAGCCTTTTCCTGAAGGGGATTGGCTGGGATCGATGCAATCGGGCAAGCCTACTTCAGAGGGGATTGTAGCTGAAGTTGTAGCGGCTGATCGCTATTGATGACAATTCCAGGGGAATTGCGATTCACAGGCATTGCAGGCTCAGTTAAAGACTCCGGCATCCAGATCATCCAACGGCTACCGGGGGGTAAAGAGCTTAGAGTAACATGATTGGGAGTCAGCCAGATTAAGGGAAGCGTCGGTGGATCTCCAGCACGGGCATCTTCTCCGGCGTAGGTTGCGGCTAGAGTTTCTAAAACCACGCGATGACCTTGCACTAAACCTGTGAAGGCTGTCCAAAGTTTTACGCTTAACTGACGCCCACTGGCATAGAAGTACAGGGATGCTGCCGCAATGACTGCTTGCTCAAAATGCTCTGGATTCCAACTGGTGGCGCTATCGAGGCAGATAATTACTTCTTGTCCACCTGTAAAGACTTCTAGTTCGCGTACCTGGAATTCACCGTAACGGGCGCTGGTTCGCCAGTGGATTAAACGAGTGGGATCTCCGACTCGATAGGGACGAAGCGATCGCGTGACTCCTTCTGTGGCAGCTTGAGAACGGCGATCTAAACTCAGAAACAGGGGACTTTTTTCTTGCCCAATTTCATCCACCATCGGGCAGTTGGTCAGGGGTAAAACGGTGGGATAAACAAATGCCGTAGCTGCAACTTCACGCTGGCGGCGACACCAAAATAATCCCACAGGGGCAGCAGTTCTCAGTTGTACCGTGTTCCACCGATAAACCCCGCGTTTTTGCGTGGGTAGGTAGTAAACCCAGTGGTGAACGCTATGAGGAGAAATCGTTTCAATTGCCGTTTGTACGGCTTGTCCCAATACGAAGGGAAGAACGTCCCGGACTAAAAGTAAGGTTTTGGGATGGTTAACTGGATTTTCAATTTCTAATTCAATGGTTAGATCGTCGCCGACGCTGACGGGCTGGATAGGGCGTCGGGTGACTTGAAGATGACGAAGCGATCGCACGGATAGGACGCCTGCAATTCCGAGTAGCGCAAAGCTGAGGCCACTAATAACATACAGCCACCCCGCCATTGTGTTCGTGGCAGCTCCAAAAAAACAGACGGCGATGATTCCCAATATCCACCCAGCGTAGGCTGGCGTTACCCACCGAGTTTCCAGCCAGTCTGCTATCCGATTACCGATATTCATAAACAGCGCTGCCCAGTCTAGAGTCTAGCTATCCCAGCACCTTAACAAAATTCTGATTACAAATAAATAAGAGATTTTACACCTGTCTGGTAATTTTTTAGAATTAAGGACATTCACGGTTGACTTAAAGAAAATTTTTAAAGGCAAGATCCATTAAACTGTGGTTTTACCGATGCTGCCGGACCCAGTAAGTACCCAGGGGGAAAAAATGACCAAAGCCAATGATGCTGAAGCGACTCGCGCACAAGCTCCTTCACGCATGCCACCACCACTACCGCCACCACCCGTTCCTCCGCAGATGCAGCCAGGGCGACCCCCAGAAGTGAATAGCGCGACTTCCATCAAACAGATGGTGAAAGATGCGTATGCTCAAAAAGCCTCGGACATCCATATTCGAGTGGGGCAAGTTCCCAGATATCGGATTCGAGGTCAGATGGTAGAGGCTGAGGGTCAGCTCAAGGTAACACCTGAAATTTTTGAGCAAAACCTTGCTGAGATCCTGACGCCTGCTCAGCGAAAGCAGTTTGCAGAAAACAAGGAACTGGATACGGCAATTTTCTACCCAGGTTTCGTGCGCTGTCGGGTGAATTGTTTTGAATCCCTGATGGGCGGAGCAATGGTTCTGCGTTTGATCAGCCTAGAGATCCCTTCGCTTGATAGTTTAGGCTTACCGCAAGTCCTCAAGGATATTGTAAGCAAACCGCAAGGATTGATTCTGGTGACAGGTCCCACGGGATCGGGAAAATCAACGACCTTAGCGGCGATGATTCGTCATCTGAATGAGACGACGAATAAGCATATTGTGACGATTGAAGACCCAATTGAATTCGTCCACCCTTCCCAAAAGTGCTTGGTTAGTCAACGGGAAGTGGGTTTGCATACCAATGAGTTTCACGCGGCACTGCGGTCAGTTTTGCGGGAAGATCCAGATGTGATTCTGATTGGGGAAATGCGCGATCGCATTACCGTTAATACCGCCCTGCAAGCTGCCCAAACAGGTCACTTAGTTTTAGGCACTCTGCACACCCGCAACGCCATCAACGCGGTTAACCGCTTGTTGAACTTGTACAACGCCGATGAACAGCCAGCCATGCGAATTCAGATCACCGATTCTTTGGTGGCAGTGATTGCACAACTGCTGCTGCCAACCACGGATAGTCGTCGCACAGCAGTCCATGACATCTTGATCAATACCCCGGCGATGCAAGATTACTTGCTCAAGGGTGACGATGAGGAAGCTTATCGATTGATGCTAGATGACACGTTCGATGGAATGCAGGTGATGAATCAGGCGCTTTACGACCAAATGCTAGAGGGTCGGATTACTCTAGAGGCGGCATTGAGTGCTTCCCCAGATCCCAACGATCTGGATCGCCGTATCCGCACAGGTGGAATTGACGCTTCTAGTTCGACTCGTACCTGGATGTAAGCTGGGTTTTACAGGAAAGTTAGAGCGATCGCATTTCGGATGTCATCTAGAGCGGTTTGCAGTTGGGTGAAATCTATTGCATTTCTAACGTTGGTTAGGGGCATGGCATTGCCCCATTCCTAATCCCCTACTGATGTATGGCAGTGTATGGCATCGGAACGATAAAAGCGATAAGGAATGCGCGATCGCTCTAAAAAAAAGCCCGCCATCGCGGGCTTTTTTCGTGTAGCTCCCAGGCTTCAACCTGGGGCTATTGTTGTCGAATCATTTACCGCTTCGCCAACTTCTTCGTCACCTTCCGCAGACGAATTGACTTGGGAGTAACTTCCACCAATTCATCTGAACCGATGTATTCCAAGGCACGCTCTAAGCTCATATCGATTGGCGCTTGCAACTGCACTAATTCATCACCGCCAGAAGCACGGTGGTTCGTCAGCTGCTTCGCCTTGCAGACATTAAGTTCCAAATCTTGAGAGCGGTTGTGTTCCCCGACAATCATGCCTTTGTAAACTTTGGTGCCCGGAGTGATAAAGAATGCACCCCGATCCTCAGCATTCTTCATCGCGTAGAAGGTAGCAACGCCTTCTTCAAATGAAATTAAGACACCGTTGCGGCGAGTTTCCATATCGCTGGTGATGGGGCGATAGTCTAGGAAACTGTGGTTCATAATCCCTTCGCCACGGGTGAGGCGCATGAATTCACCCCGGAAGCCGATTAAACCACGGGCGGGAATTACAAATTCTAGTTGAGTGCGACCCGTGGCACTCATCTGCATATCTTGCATTTCGCCCTTGCGCTGCCCCAAACGTTCGATACAGCCACCACTCGCTTCTTGCGGGACATCCAGCACCAAACATTCGTAAGGTTCGCAGGGTTGACCACTGACTTCGCGGAAAATCACTTGCGGCTGGGAAACTTGAAATTCATAGCCTTCCCGACGCATGGTTTCAATCAAGATGCCGAGGTGAAGTTCGCCTCGACCGGAAACGAGTAATTTATCGGGAGAGTCGGTATCTTCAATCCGCAGGGCGACGTTCGTTTCAAGTTCGCGGAACAGGCGATCGCGTACTTGCCGTGATGTCACCATCGTCCCTTCCTGTCCGGCAAAGGGCGAATCGTTCACCGAGAAGGTCATTTGCAAGGTAGGCTCATCTACCTTAATCAGCGGCAAAGCTTGTGGTTCGTTCGGACAAGTAATTGTCTCGCCAATATTTGCATCGGCAAAACCAGCCACCGCCACAATATTTCCCGCGGAGGCTTCTTCCAAATCAATTCGCTTTAAGCCTTCAAAACCCATCAACTTGGAGATTTTACCTTTCACAATGGCGCTGGTTTCCGTCACCAAAGCCACTTGTTGCCCCATCCGGATTGTGCCGTTATGGATTTTTCCAATCACAATCCGACCCAGATATTCAGAATAATCCAGGGTTGTCACTTGCAGTTGTAGAGGCTTATTTGGATCGCCTACAGGTGGCGCGACATGGTGCAGAATTGCCTCAAACATGGGCTGCATATCCATGTTGTCGGATTCCAGGTCATTTTTGGCATAACCATTGATACCGGAGGCAAACAGATAAGGGAAATCGCACTGATCGTCATCTGCACCCAATTCCAAAAACAGATCCAAGACTTTATCAATTGAGCCGTGGGGATCGGCTTGGGGACGATCGATTTTGTTGACAACAACGATCGGGCGCAGTCCCTTTTCTAAAGCTTTTTTCAGCACAAATCGCGTTTGGGGCATGGGGCCTTCATTGGCATCTACAATCAAGATGCAGCCATCAACCATGCCTAACACCCGCTCGACTTCACCACCAAAATCGGCGTGTCCGGGAGTATCAATAATATTGATCAGGGTTTCTTTATATCTGACGGCGGTATTTTTCGCCAGAATTGTGATGCCTCGCTCCCGCTCTAGGGCATTGGAATCCATGACGCAATCAGGAACGTCTTCGCCTTCGCGGAAGATGCCAGATTGCCGGAGGAGGGCATCAACGAGGGTTGTTTTGCCGTGATCGACGTGGGCAATGATTGCGACGTTACGAATAGGGAGCGTCATAGAAGCGTGCCAGAGAGGGTGTTGAGATTGAAATAGATGTCTCTTGGCTTATTAACAGAATTTGGGATTTAACATAAATCCTGTAAAGAAGCCTTAACAATTCTAGCCTAATCGCCCGAAACATGGCGCTAGTTTTATGCATCCCCCATCCTTCATTTTTGTTTTGCCTTTCCGGTGCCAGTGCGCGTGAGGCACTGGCATCACAGACACTATTTGACGCAATGATTGCGGTAGCCGTGTGAAACGAATCACTGCCAAGAAATGCGATCGCCCTTAACCTAACTGAAGACGAGAATTGGCGAGGAAAATCTTATCACCAAGCACAACATGAGGGAGACTTCATGCCAGATTTCCTGAGAACCCTTTTGGCTTCAGCAGGGTTTATTCCCCACGGACACTGCTATCTATGGAAGCCAGATTTAGTTTGGCTTCATGTTTCGTCAGATGCTTTGATTGCGCTGGCATATTATTCGATTTCATTCATGCTGGTCTATTTCGTCTACAAAAGACGAGATGTGCCTTTTAACTGGATTTTTCTGCTGTTTGGCAGCTTTATCATCGCCTGCGGCACCACTCATCTAATGGAAATCTGGACGCTGTGGCATCCTACTTACTGGCTAGCCGGATGGATCAAAGCGTTTACTGCAATTGTCTCCCTCGGTACGGCGGTGCTGCTGTCAGAATTGATCCCTAAAGCGCTGGTTCTCCCTAGTCCAGCAGAATTAGAAGCGGTAAACCAGGCACTGAGAAACGAAATACTAGAGCGTCAGCAAGTGGAGGAAGCGCTACGCGAAAGTGAAAGACGGTTCCGCGCCATTTTTAACCAAACATTTCAATTCATTGGATTACTAAAACCGGATGGCACTGTCTTAGAGATTAATCAGACAGCGCTAGAGTTCGTTGGAATTAAGGCGGCGGATATAGTCGGTCGTCCATTTTGGGATGAAGTTTGGAACCTACCCACCGAATTCCTGAATCAGTGGAAAGCAGCGATTACCGAAGCAGCAAACGGTAACTTTGTTCGTTTTGAAGGGAATCTGCCCACTCCTCAAGGCACAATGTTTGTTGATGCCTCGCTCAAACCTGTGAAAGACGAGACAGGACAAGTGGTGCTATTAATTCCAGAAGGTCGGGAAATTACCGAGCGCAAACGGGCAGAAGAAGCATTACAGCGAGCTTATGATGAACTAGAAATTCGGGTTCGGGAACGAACGGCAGAATTAACAACCATAAACGCATCGTTAGAAGCTGAAATTGCTGAGCGTAAACAGGCGCAAGCAGCACTACACCAGCGAGAACAAGAACTCAAAGCGCTAATCGAAAATACTCCAGATATCATTTCCCGGTTCGATCGAGATTTACGTCATATCTATGTCAACTCAGCAATAGAACTGGCAACAGGAGTACCGTCTGAGGTATTTATCGGCAAAACGAATCGCGAATTAGGAATGTCTGAGGATCTCGTCTCCCAATGGGAAAGCATTTTCCGCCAAGTTTTTGAAACGGGTCAAGAGAATGTTGTTGAATTTCAGTTTCCGACACCGAATGGTCTGAAATATTATCAATCTCGCCTGGTTGCAGAATTTACCGAAGACGGTTTAATCAATTCTGTACTGGGTATCTCCCGGGACATTACTGGACTGAAGCAGGTGGAAGAAGCGTTGCGGAACAGCGAGCAACGATTCCGTGCCACTTTCAATCAAGCTGCTGTCGGTATTGCAGAGGTAGAAAGGAATGGACAATGGCGACTGGTGAACCAAAAGCTTTGCGATATTACTGGTTACACTCGTGAGGAACTTTTAGAACGAACTTTCCAAGATATTACTCACCCCGATGACCTCAATACTGACCTCGAAAATGTTGGTCGAATGTTAGCTGGTGAGATTTCAACATACTCAATGGAAAAGCGCTACATCCGCAAAGACACCTCCCCAGTCTGGATTAATCTGACTGGATCGGTTGTGCGTAATTGTGCAGGTGAACTCAGGTACTTTATTGCCATTGTTGAAGACATTAGCGATCGCAAACGATTCCAGCAGGAAATTACACAACTCAATCAAGACTTGGAACGCCGGGTGGTCGAACGGACTGCACAACTCGAAGCCGCCAATCGGGAACTGGAAGCTTTTTCTTATTCGGTGTCCCACGATTTACGTGCGCCACTGCGGAGTGTTGATGGGTTTAGTCAGGCGCTTTTGGAGCGCTACGCTGACACGCTGGATGAGAAAGGCAAACACTACCTGCATCGGATTCGTGCAGGCAGCCAGCGAATGGGAGAACTCATTGATGACCTGCTGGAGCTTTCGCGGGTGACACGCACCGAGATGCGTACCACGGAAGTTGATTTAAGCGCGATCGCTTCTGAGATTGTCATTGAACTAAGACAGTCGCAACCGGAACGACCCGTTGAAGTTGCGATCGCTCCAGGCATTGTTGCACAAGGGGATGCGCGGCTTCTACGAATAATTCTGGAAAATCTACTTCATAACGCCTGGAAATTTACGTCAAATCGCTCATATGCTTGTATTGAATTTGGCATCACACTAAAGATAGATTCTCAACCTGCTTATTTTGTACGTGACAATGGCGCTGGCTTTGACATGGCTTATGCCAACAAATTGTTTGGAGCCTTTCAGCGCCTACACTCAATGACTGAGTTCCCCGGAACTGGCATTGGACTGGCAACTGTCCAGCGAATCGTTCACCGCCACGGTGGTCGAGTATGGGCCGAAAGCGCAGTAGAACAAGGTGCAACTTTTTATTTCACGCTCTAAGGCGGGCAGAATTTAAACTTAGCTTCTAAACGGAAAATAAATTGAATAACCGACACATCCTATTGGTGGAAGATAATCCTGACGATGAAGAGCTTACCTTACTTGCTTTGGATCAAAGCGGTATTCCATACAATGTTGTAGTAGCCCGCGATGGAGTAGAGGCACTCGATTATCTGTTTGGTACAGGTAGGTACACTGACAGGGACATTAACAGACTACCCGCAGTCGTTCTACTAGATATAAAAATGCCCAGAATTGATGGTTTAGAAGTGTTGCAACGACTGCGTGCCAACGATCTGACAAAACTCTTGCCAGTCGTCATTCTCACGACATCAACAGAGGAGCAAGACCGACTCAACGGCTATAGCTTCGGTTGTAACAGTTACATTCGCAAACCTGTAGATTATGTACAATTTATGACAGCAGTAAAGCAGTTGGGAATGTATTGGCTGCTTTTCAATGAAGCCCCGCCGTTACTAGGAATATGATGAATCAACCGCTGCGAGTTCTCATCGTTGAAGATTTAGAAGATGATGCTGAATTACTGCTCAACGAACTAGAGCACGGTGGTTACGAGCCGATTTACGAGCGGGTAGATACAGCTGCTGCCATGAATACAGCACTAGATAAACAACATTGGGATATTGTCATATCAGACTACTCAATGCCCACTTTTAGCGCTCCTGCTGCTTTAACTTTGTTGAAAGACAAAGGGCTAGATTTACCATTCATTATTGTTTCCGGCAACATTGGAGAGGATGTCGCAGTCGCTGCGATGAAAGCTGGAGCGTCTGACTACTTGATGAAAGGCAAGCTGGCGCGATTAATTCCCGCAGTTGAACGCGAGTTGCGCGAAGCCGTTGAGCGGCGCAAACGGCGCGAAGCAGAACAAGCTTTACGGGAAAATGATGAACGCTTCCGCTTACTGATCGAAAATGCCTTAGACATCATCGCTGTTCTAGATACTGATGGCACTATTTATTACACAAGTCCATCCGTTGAGAAAGTTTTAGGTTACGAACCGGAAGAGCTAGTTAGCAAAAACCTCTATGATTTTATTCATCCTGAAAATGTAGTAAGGGTTATTCAGACTCTCAATCAAGCAGTTGAAAACCCAAATATTACCCTATCTATAGAATTTAAAGTTCTTCATCAAAATGGCTTTTGGCAGATATTGGAAGCCATTTGCAAAAATTTTATCCCTCATTCAGGAATTCCTAGAATTGTTGTAAACTGCCGGGACATTACGGAACGGAACCGAGCAGAAGAAGTTCGCATTGCTTTGGAAAAAGAAAAAGAACTAAACGAAGGGAAATTTTACTTTGTTTCAATGATGGCTCATGAGTTTCGCAATCCCCTCAACACAATCCTCATGTCTGCCGAACTCCTTGAACACTACAACTACAAAGCGACTGAAGAACAAAAAGCTTTATATTTCAATCGCATTCGTTCAGCTGCTAAACAGATGACGCAGTTGTTAGAAGATGTTTTAACAATTAGTCGAGCAGAAGTTGGAGAATTAGAGATTAACATAGAGCCTTTTGAATTAAAACAATTTTGCCACGATTTGATGGAGGAAATTCAGTTTACGACTGAGAAGGAACACACGCTCATCTTTGTCAGTAAATGTAAATGTGCCCAGGTGTGCATGGATCAAAAACTTCTATGGCATATTCTGACAAATTTGGTCTCGAATGCAATTAAGTATTCACCGCAAGGCGGCACTGTCCAGCTTGAACTTTCTTGTCATGATGGACAGGCAACAATTCAAATTAAAGATGAAGGAATTGGCATTCCTCCAACCGACCAAGAACAACTATTTGAAGTGTTTCACCGAGCCAAAAATGTTGGCAAGATTCCCGGTACAGGGCTGGGATTATCAATTGTTAAAAAATTCGTGGACTTGCACGGCGGTCAGATTTCTGTCAGTAGTGAAGTTGGGGTAGGCACTACTTTTACTGTGCTGTTGCCATTGAACAGTCAGATGTCTACCGAGGAGTTAGACGATGCGACTGCGTATTTTGCCAATTAAACTGTCATTTAGAGCAGTTCTCAACTACCGAGCTTCACGGTAGAGTATCACAGCCATGAAGATTGCTTTTTGCTTAGGCTAAAGCGCGATCGCTTGTATTTGTACTTTAACCATAGTACACTTGTACTAAGTTAAATTGAATACTTCTTCAGACCGCGCCAAAATCGATGCAAGCGCAAGGGAGTCAGAAATAATGGCTTGGAATCCTGGGCAGAAGTTACAAAACGGCAAGTACACGATTGAAAAAGTGCTTGGACAAGGTGGTTTTGGGATCGCGCATTTAGTTAAAAACAAAAAAGGCAATTTGCTTGTCATCAAAACCCTCAACCACGTTCTGCAACGCCAACACGACTTCGGCAAATTTCAGCAGGATTTTCTGAATGAAGCGGTGCGGTTAGCCAAATTTAATCATCCTCATATCGTCAAAATTGATGAAGTTATTCAAGAGGATGGGCTGTGGTGCATTGTGATGGAATATATTGCCGGAGAAAGTCTAGCCCATCGAGTTTGGCAGAAAGGGGCAATGTGCGAGGCGGAAGCATTGCGCTACATTCAGCAGATAGGTGACGCCCTGACGCTAGTTCACAACAATGGTTTACTACATCGGGATGTCAAGCCACTCAACATCATGCTGCGTTGTAAAAATGCCGATGTTGTCACTTCTGACATAGAGGGTGTCTTTGAAGCGGTTCTCGTTGACTTTGGCATTGCCCGCGAGTTTACCCCAGATATCACCCAAACACAGACAGAATTTTGCTCCAGCGGCTTTGCCCCGATTGAGCAGTATGACTGGCGCTCCAAACGCAGTGCTTACACGGATGTTTATTCTTTAGCTGCAACGCTTTATACCTTATTAACGGCTCAAGTACCTACACCTTCACCAATGAGAGCGTATGGGATGGAACTCACACCACCCAAACGCATTAATTCTCTCCTCGGCGATCGCGTAAATTACGCTATCGTCAAAGGTATGGCCTTAAAACCAGAAGATCGCCCTCAGTCAGTGCAGGAATGGCTAGCATTGTTGGGAATCTTACCTCCCCTAAATGCTAACCCCAGTCCTCTTGTCCAATTGCAGGAGCGATTGCGTGAAGCACAAGAAAATAAATTAAATGGTAGTAATGAGTGGCGGGAGCGATTCCGAAAAGCGCAAGAAGACAGATTAAAAGATAATCATAATTGGCGCGATCGCTTGCGAAAAGCTTGTCAAAAGTGACAGAGAAAAGATGGCTCCGATAGCCGAATCTTGAAGTTGTCAGTTCGGGATGCGATCGCATCCTGAAACTCATTGCACTCAAATAAAACCTAGTTTCCCTCGTTTTTGGGCGCTGACGCCCGGAAAAACGAGAATCTGGATGCGCTGCATCCTTAAGACCGTGGGGAACTTAGAGCGATCGCTTTGGCGTCAGATCCAGGTAAGACTGAGAAGCGAAGACTGCTAGTTTTTGTCCTTTTACCATGTTCTGGGATGAAAGGGCAGCTTTTTATGAGTAAATACCTAATGCAAAAAAAATTCTAAGGACATGGTGAAACCGCCTCACCGAATGATGTTGATGGGTGCCTATATTTTTGCTGGTTTACTGTTTACTAAACCAGCACAGGGATTAGTTTTTCCTCAGCACTTGCCAAAACCGCTGGTAGTATCAGCAAGCATTTTTCTGAGCGCTCAGCCTTATACACCTTCACGGGTTTTAGAAAAAATACCACCGGAATTGAGTCCAGAGCCAACCCTGGACGATTTTAATGCCAATATTTGTCAGGATATTCCGATGGGCGTTGGCGTTCCAGGATTTCAACCAGGAGTACATAATAGCGTTGTCCAACGAATACTCGGCAGTCCCGGCGTAACCACTAGAGGTTACTGGCCGAATACTCGTGCCATATCCTATCAATTAATCCCAGATCAGGTGAGCCTGGGTTTTTTATTTGATAAAAATTCTGGACTCATACGCCAAACTGAAGCATCTTTTGCCCAATGGGTGAATAGCGAGATCGTCCTAGTGACGTTGAATAGTATGTTGGGTTGCAAGCTCAACGACGCCATCAAGCAGGGTTTACAACAGGTGCAGCAGCGTCAGTCTCCCAAATTCTTTTTTTCTCTAGAGTCCCTGCGGGGAGTGATTGAGCGGGATAAGGGCGATCGCGTTTATATTGGCATTTGGGAGGCAGGCTTACACTAAAGATCGGTAAGTAGTTGGGAATTAGTAATGGGTCATTTGTCATTCGTCAGCAGCCACATACCAACGACTAAAAACGATCGATTGTTACCCATTACCCAAAATTAAAATGATTCTCTCACAACGCTTTACAGATGCCCTGACCTTTGCCACCGCCTTGCACGCGAACCAAATTCGCAAAGGTTCAGGTGTTCCCTATATTTCCCATTTACTCGGCGTCACCAGTATTGCCTTAGAGCATGGGGCGAATGAAGATGAAGCGATCGCTGCCCTACTCCATGATGCCATCGAAGACCAAGGCGGTGCCGCGACACGAGAAGAAATTCGCCGTCGGTTTGGAGATACCGTTACGGAAATTGTCAACGGTTGTACCGATGCTGACACAACACCCAAACCCCCTTGGCAGGAACGCAAAGAAGCTTATATTGCCCATATCCCGACTGCTTCAACCTCGGTGCGTCTTGTCTCAGCAGCCGATAAACTCCACAATGCCCGCTCGATTTTGACTGATTATCACATTGTAGGCGAGGCAATTTGGGAACGCTTCCAAGCAGGCAAACAAGGAACCCTTTGGTATTATCGCTCTTTGGTTGGCGCATTTCGCAAAGCCGGTTCATCACCACTCATTGATGAATTAGAACGGGTCGTGTCAGAAATAGAACATCAGGTAGACAAAGCGACTTAAGCTGCTTGATTGACAAATCTCTTGAAACCCTGCCAATTTTTAGGGTGGTCTCATGCGGGAGCGGTATCATTACCTTTACAAGAGGCTAGATGCTTTTGCCGTGGTTGTTTGGGTTGCCATCTGATTCTTAAGTAGAGACCCCCTAATTCCTGTACTAACCTCTTGACTACAGGAAAATACAGCGAAGGCAGTTCCGAAAACTAGCCTATTTTCCCTTTATTTGACAAATAAAAAGTACAAAAATTATCTATTTTTATCGATAAAAAGTAAGAATATTAAGATAGAACTTTTGGTTTTAGGAACCGAAAATTCTGTAGACAACTTGCTAGATGTGATTCTACGTCAAATGATGCCATCGCATGAATGTAGATGAAGTTCTGGAAGCCGTAGAAAGAGTTCTGCTTTTTCGGCAACTCAGTCCTGTTGAGCGATTAATCCTGCGTCGCTCTTGGTTAGGAGACGATTATCGTGAAATGGCACGGGATTCTGCTTACAGTCTCCCCTACCTCAAAGAAGTTGGCTCCCACTTGTGGCAGGCTCTCTCAGCAGCACTCAACCAGAGAGTGACGAAAAAAAATTTGCATTTACTCGTTAACCTGCACCAGCAAAACCGGACAGGTGAACAGCAAAATAGAGCGCAAGAGGTGCAAACAGACACAGGAGTAGAAGATAATTTTATAGCTTCAGAAACAGAAACCGAGCAAAAATTTCCTGGGGGTCCTGTACCGCTAGATTCTCCTCTCTACATCAATCGTCCCCCGATTGAAGAACTCGCCTGCACTGAGATTACCCAACCTGGATGTCTGCTCCGCATTAAAGCACCCAAGCAGATGGGGAAAAGTTCTCTACTTATCCGGATTCTGGCTCGCGCTACAGATGTTGGTTACAAAACGGTCTCTTTAGATTTTCAGGAAGCCGACGAAACAGTTTTTGCCTCCCTCGATAAATTCCTACGCTGGTTCTGTGCCAATGTCAGCAGACAGTTGAATCTCAATCCCCTAATGGATGAGTTTTGGGATGAGGATATGGGCAGTAAAGTTAGCTGCAAAATCTATTTCGAGGGTTATCTGTTCAAGCAAGTTAACAGTCCTCTAGTGTTGGCTTTGAATGAAGTTAATCGGGTTTTTGAGCATCCCAAAATCGCCTTAGATTTTCTCCCAATGCTGCGATTTTGGCACGAACAAGCACGGGCAGTGGAAGTTTGGCAAAATCTCAGACTTTTGGTTGTTCATAGTACAGAAGTTTATATTCCGCTAAAGCTGAATCAATCCCCATTCAATGTCGGGATATCCATTGGTTTGCCCCAGTTTTCTAGCAAACAGGTGCAGGATTTGGCACAGCGCTATGGACTTGATTGGAGCGATAAAATAGAGACACAAAATGGCACTTCCTGCGGCAATGATTACACATCTCTACTAATGGCAATGGTGGGTGGACATCCCTATTTGGTAAGCGTAGCGCTTTATCACCTGCGTCGAGGAGCGATGACATTAGAGGAGTTATTGCAAGTGGCTCCTACACCTGCTGGGATTTATAGCGACCATCTAAGGAGCCATTTGGCAATGCTCCAAGATGAGCCACAATTAGCATCGGCTTTGCAACAAGTTGTTACTGCTGATGAGAGCGTACAATTAGAAGCGATCGCAGCCTATAAGTTGGAAAGTATGGGATTGATTCAAATGGATGGAAATCGAGCAAGTCCCAGCTGCCAGCTATATCGTCTCTATTTTCGCTCGCAGCTAGGAGAGAAAAAAGAATGCCAATGCCACTCCAAGAATACTGAGCGATGAAATACCAAGTCGGTGGCAGTCTAACCAGCGAAGCTCCCAGCTATGTACAACGAATTGCAGACTCCCAACTCTATGAAGCATTAAAACAGGGTGAGTTTTGCTACGTTCTCAACTCCCGACAAATGGGCAAATCCTCTCTGCTGGTGAGAACTCGCCATCGCTTGCAACAAGAAGGGTTTAAATGCACTGCTGTGGATATGACTAATATCGGCAGTGAAAATATTACGCCGACTCAGTGGTACAAGGGAATTGTTGCCGATCTGTGGTCAGGTTTTAACTTGTTAGAAAAACTTAATTTGAAAGCCTGGTGGCGAGAGCAAGAAGATATCTCCCTGCTCCAAAGGTTGAGCCGATTTCTTGCCGATTTGTTATTGGTTCAATTTCCGAATGAAAGACTATTTATCTTTATAGATGAAGTTGATAGCATTTTAAGTTTGGATTTTCCGGTCGATGACTTCTTTGCCTGGATTCGGTTCTGCTACAACCAACGAGCCATCAATCCAGAATACAGACGGATTACTTTTGCAATTTTTGGTGTAGCAACCCCAAGCGATCTCATTGTTGATAGAAACCGAACCCCCTTTAATATTGGGAAAGCGATAGAACTAACTGGCATTCGACTGCACGAAGCTCAGCCATTAGTGAAAGGATTAGAGGTAAAAGAAGGAAACTCACAAACCGTTTTAAAAGAAATATTAGCCTGGAGTGGAGGGCAACCCTTTCTCACCCAAAAGTTGTGTAACTTAGTAGGGAATCTTGTTGACACGCGATTGAGCGAGTCTGAGACGATGAACAGCGTTCTGACCATTCCACCAGGAAATGAGGCGTTTTGGGTAGAAAACTTGGTGAAGACACGCATCATTCATAAATGGGAAAGCCAAGATGAACCAGAGCATTTAAAGACAATACGCGATCGCATCCTTCGCAACGAGGAACGCACTGGCAGATTTTTGGGAATTTACCAGCAAATCCTACAAGGTGTGGAAGTACCAACCGATGACAGCCGAGAGCAAATAGAACTGTTGTTATCAGGCTTAGTGGTAAAAGCTCAGGGTTATTTAAAGATAAAAAATCGAATCTATGAAGAAGTATTTAATCTCGAATGGGTAGACAAGCAATTAAAGGAACTGCGCCCTTACTCTCAACTTTTTGATGCTTGGATTGTTTCAAAGCAAAAGGATGCATCGCGGCTGTTGCGCGGACAAGCGCTGAAAGACGCTCAAATATGGGCACAAGGTAAAAGCTTGAGCGATTTGGACTATCAATTTTTAGCCGCTTCTGGCGAATTGGATAGGTTGGAAATGCAGCAAACTCTAGAAGCAGAACGGCTGAAAGAAGTAGAAGCGCGACTGGCGGAGGAACAAAAAAGATTAGCACTAGAGAAAAAAAGTTCTAGGCGACAAAGGTTTTTGCTTTTTGTCGTAAGTATTGTATTAATTTTAGCCTGTGCATTGGGGCTAGCAGTTTATGTTCAGTATCGGCAAACGGCTGTAAGCGAGATCAAAGCGATCGCTAAATCTTCCGAAGCACTATTCGCCTCAAATCAAAAGTTAGATGCACTCGTACAAGCGATCGCAGCACAGCGACGATTAGACAAGTTGAATGTTGCAGATGCAGATATTCAGCACTCAGTGAAGGAGGCTCTCCATCAGGCTGTTTATGGAGCGGTTGACTATAACCAGTTATCCGGGCATGACAATGTGGTTAATGATGTAACGTTCAGCCCTGATGGCGAACTCATTGCCTCAGCTTCTGCCGACAAAACCATCGATCTGTGGAAAAAAGACGGTACAAAGGTGGGAACGCTGCAAGGACACAACAATACGGTTTGGAGTGTCGTATTTAGCCCCAGAGGGGATCTAATTGCTACTGGTTGCGGGGATAACACCGTTAAACTTTGGCGCAAAAACAGGACAAATTCACCAGACGGAAAGCCGATTTATACCTTGTGGCAGACCTTAAAAGGACATACCAAAGACGTTGCAGACGTAGCCATTTCTCCTGACGGTCAGACCATTGCTTCCGCTTCTAAAGATAAAACAGTTAAACTCTGGAGTGCAGACGGCAAACTGCTGAGAACTCTCACTGGACATACAGATGAAGTTGCCAGCGTTGCCTTTAGCCCTGACAGTCAGATTGTTGCATCTGCTTCTCACGATAAAACCATCAAACTCTGGAGTGCAGACGGTAAACTGCTGAGAACCCTTACCGGACATACGGATAGAGTTAGGGACGTTACCTTTAGCCCTCAAGGAAATCTGATTGCCTCGGCGAGTTGGGATAAAACAGTCAAACTTTGGCACCTTGATGGAACTTTAGTCCAAAGCCTAACTGGACACAGCGATGCAGTAGGCAAAATCGCTTTTAACCCTCAAGGTCGTTTAATCGCCTCGGCAAGTCTTGATAGAACAGTCAAACTTTGGAAGCTGGATGGGACTCTGGTAAAAACCCTGCCAGCCGCCAAGGATGTCGTCTCTGGAGTGGCTTGGAGTCCTGACGGACAACTCCTCGCCTCATCCAGTTGGGATGGCCCGATCGCGCTTTGGAAGTTTGATGACAGTTTGCTCCATACTCTTAACGGACATCAAGCATCAATTTACACCATAAAATTTAGTCCTGATGGTCAGACAATTGCCACCGCCAGTCGCGATCAAACCGTTAAACTTTGGCGGCTTGATGGTCGCTTAATTCGCACGTTCCCCAAACAAGCCGATAAAGTTTTCGGAGTCGATTTCAGCCCAAAGGTCGCCACCCTTGCTACAGGCGGTTATGACAGCACTGTTCGGTTGTGGCGACTGGATGGAACCTTACTCCACACTTTTACTGGACATCAAGGCAGAGTCTTCGCCGTTGATTTCCATCCAGATGGACAGTCACTCGCCTCGGCGGGTGAGGACAGAACCGTCAAAGTCTGGAGGATTGACGGCACTCAATTGGCAACTCTTCAAGGACATACCGATCACATTAACGGAGTGGCATTTAGCCCTGACGGAGAACTCATTGCTTCAGCTAGCGTGGACGGCACCGTCAGACTTTGGCAGTGGGATAATGCCACATCTGGAACACCCAGCTACAGGCTTCTACACACGTTAAAAAGCCATCGCCGTCAGGTGGCTGGAGTGGCATTTAGCCCTGATGGCAAGACCCTAGCTTCAGCAGGTATGGATAGCATGGTGAGACTTTGGCGGCGCGACGGTACAGAAATCAGAGCCTTGAAGGGACACAAAAATGGGGTGTTCGGGGTAGCATTTAGCCCTGATGGCAAGACGATCGCCTCAGCAAGTTTCGATGGCACAGTCAAACTTTGGAGCTACGATGGTCAAGAGCTTGAAACCTTAAAGGGACATAGCGATGGGGTATTTGGAGTTACCTTTAGCCCTGATGGGAAGTTCATCGCCTCAGCAAGTCAGGATAGAACCGCAATTTTGTGGAATTTAGAGCGAATTTTCCAGCTCGATTTCCTCCAGTATGGATGCGATTGGGTGCGGGATTATTTGCAGACGAATGCAGATGTGGAGGAAAGCGATCGCCATCTTTGCGATGGAATTCAATCCTGATTTACATTAGATATTCACCATAAACTAATCCGTTCTACCTGCAAAATTTGAAGAGAATTCGCTCAGATTGGGCTGAGGTTGTAGCACGACGATGCGGCGATTAATGTTTCAGCTGCCATGCTATCGACTGGCTTAGAAAACAAATATCCTTGTCCGGATTCGCATCCCATCGTCTGGAGTTGTTTCATCTGTTGAATCGTTTCGATGCCTTCGGCGGTGACATCCATTCCCAAATTATTAGCCAGCGTCACAATCGCTCGGACAATGGGTAAACTTTCGCCACCGATGCCCATGCGGCTAACAAAAGAACGGTCAATCTTCAAGGTATTAATCGGAAAATGATACAACCGGCTTAAAGAAGAATAGCCGGTGCCGAAGTCATCAATCGATAGCTCAACACCCAAGACTCTCAAATATTCCAGCATCGCGATCGCATCTTCATTGTCTGCGATCGCGCTTTCGGTAATCTCTAGCTTTAAACTGTAGGGATCGCACTCGGTTTTGTGCAAAATCTGGTCGATCTTTTCAATTAAATCGGGTTGCAAAAACTGTCTGCCCGACAAATTGACGCTCATTGTCAGTCCCCGGTGGTTTGGAAATGCCGAATGCCAGCGTTGCAACTGACTGCAAGCCTCGCGCAGCACCCACTCACCCATCGGCAGAATCAGTCCCGTTTCTTCCGCCACGGGGATAAACTCCGCTGGGGAAACTAAGCCGCGTGTGGGATGCTGCCAGCGCACCAGTGCCTCGAAGCCAGAAATTTGACCTGTTGCCAGCGATACTATCGGCTGATAGTGCAGCCGTAACTCCTGGCGTTCCAGAACGTGTCGCAGATCCGTTTCCATCTGCAATCGGGCAACTGCTTGGTGGTGCATGGTCTTGTTAAACACCGCATACCGCGCCCTCCCTAGTGCCTTTGCTCGATACATGGCAATGTCGGCATCGCGCAGGATGTCTTCTGCCTGGTCATAGCCCAGCATACTCAAAGCAATGCCAATACTGACAGTGCTGAATACTTCTTGCCCCTCAATCTGCAATGGTTTTCGCAGTTGTCTTTGCAATCGATTGGCAATGCGAGTCACGTGGCTCAAGTCTGGTAAATCTGCTAGCACAATAGCAAACTCGTCTCCACTCAACCGCGCCACTGTATCTTCTGGGCGTACCGATGCCTGTAGAATTTTTGCGATCGCTACCAGCAATTGATCTCCTGCTAGATGTCCCAGGCTATCGTTAATCACCTTAAATCGATCGACATCCAAAAACAGCACAGCAAATAAATAGTCCTGGCATTGATTCGCCCGTTCCAGGGTTTGCCGCAACCGATCCATAAAAAGTGCTCGGTTGGGCAAGCCTGTCAAAGCATCGTGATAGGCTGCATGGAATAATTGCGCCTCTACTTGCTTGCGCTGAGTGATATCGCGTTGAATTGCTAGGTAATGAGTCGTCTCATCTTGTTCATTTTTGATGGGTTCGATGTGCCACTCGTTGTAAAACTCCGTGCCATCTTTGCGATAGTTAATCGCTTCGCCATAAAATACTTTCCCTTCGGACAGAGTTTGTCGCAGTCGGTCGAGGAGAGTCCGATCGGTTTTGGGTCCTTGCAAGATCCTCGGTGATTCACCGATGACTTCCTCTGGGGTGTAGCCGGTCATTCTCGTAAACGCGCGATTGACAAAGATGATTTCTGGACCGGGAAAAGTTAAGTGAGTCGAAGTAATCGCGATCGCATCTTCCGCAAATTCAACCGCCGCCGCCAGTTGCCGTAACCTTTCTTCTGTGCGCTGGCGTTCCGTAATGTCAATCGCCACACCCACTAGACCAACCACTTGACCTGTTTGATTTTGCAGCGGGGTGGTGCGGTTTTCGTACACCACATCGCCTATCTGGACAATCCAGGTTACTTCTTTTCCAGCTAAAACGTTGCGAATATTCGCTAAGATTTCAGGCCGGTCTTTGTAAAGGTCAAAGATCGACTGCCCGATTACCTCACCGGCTTTCAGTCCGAGAGCCTCCAGTCCCTTGCCCTCAGAAAGCGTAAAAATGCCATTGCTATCTAGGGCATACAAAATAATTGGTGCATTTCCAACACTGGCGCGTAGCAGCTGTTCATTACCTAATCCCAAGGAACTGAGGCAATGCTGTGGCAATATACCCAGACTAGAACCGTCACCGTTCCTAGCAGTGTCGATCCTTTCGCATCGCATCGTCCTTATCCTGTGGGACTGGGATATTGGTTTCAGCTCCATCGGCTCCATATTTTTCCGGCTAGGATTTCCTAATAATTCTTTATTATTTCTTAAGATTTCCCTCTTGGGATCGTCTGCCACTCATCAGCGTATACCTAACCACTGATTACGCAACCTGGGAGGGAGCCATCGGGAGTGGGGTTGCAGAGGCGGTAGACTGCTGAAGCGGAATTTCTAGAACAAACTCTGTCCCTTGTCCGGGCGTTGACAGACACTTTAGTTGACCTCCGTGACGCTCCACCACCACTTGGTAGCTAATGGACAGCCCCAGCCCAGTCCCTTCTCCTACAGGTTTAGTCGTAAAAAAGGGGTCAAAGATTCGTTTTTGGACTGCTTCTGGAATGCCGCAACCATTATCTGCGATCCGGATAATTACTTGATTTTGGTTGTTCGCTGTTGTGCAAATCCGAATTGTCGGTAAAGGGGAATTGGCGATCGGGAATTGGCGATCGCTACTTTCTTCTCCATGATTCATCATCCATGAAGCCTGAACGTTTTCCCGTTCCAGAGCATCAATGGCGTTGCTCAGCAGATTCATAAAAACCTGATTTATCTGCCCTGCGTAGCATTCTACCTTGGGTAGGTTGCCGTATTCTTTGATAATCAGAATACCTGGTTTTCCTCCCTGTGGCTTCAATCGATGCTGCAAGATCAACAGGGTGCTGTCGATGCCTTCATGCAAATCCACCGGCTTTTTCTGGCTCTCATCATGGCGGGAGAAATTCCGCAAGCTCAGGACAATCTGGCGGATGCGTTCCGCCCCCATTTGCATAGAATCCAATAGCCTTGGGAAATCTTCAACCAGAAACTCCCAATCCATTGCCTCGGCTTCTGTTTGAATTTCCGCTGCTGGCTGAGGATAGTGCTGCTGGTAGAGGTTTAACAAATGCAGCAAATCTTGGGCATACTGCAAAGCTGGGGTCAAATTCCCATAAATGAAAGAGACAGGGTTATTAATTTCATGGGCGACACCCGCTACTAACTGCCCCAAACTGGACATTTTTTCGCTTTGGATTAACTGGGTTTGGGTTTTCCGCAGCCGATGCAGCGCTTGTTTAAGTTTGGTCGTTTTTTTCCTTAATTGTGCTTCTGATTTCTGTAATGCTTCCTCCGCTTGCTTGCGTTCGACCAGTTCGGCTTCCAGTTGCTCAAATAGCGTCGATTGCTGAATGGCGATCGCTAGCTGCACGCTAAGCTGTTTGAGCAATTCTACTTCCGATGCCTGCCATTGCCGGGTTTCAGTGCAGTTTTGGGCAACAAGCAGCCCCCATAATTGAGGGTTGGAAGAGGACTGAGGACTGAGGACTGAGGACTGAGGGTTGGAAGAGGGCTGAGGACTGAGGAGTGAGGACTGAGGAGTGGATGGGGGAGGAGGGCTGGTTGAGGTATGAGGGTTGAGGAAGAGTCCTTTCACCTCCGTCTTGTTTTGGACAATCGGGACGACCAGATTGGCTTTTACCTGAAACTTCACTAGCCAATCAATCTGGCACTGGCTGAGATTCGCCGTGTCGATATTCTCAATCGCTTGAACCTCGCCTTGTTGGTAAAGAGGCAGGTGATTTTCCCCAAAACATCTGCTGTGGATCTGAGTTCCTAAACTCTTAGTCCAACCCGTGCCGACCGATTCTACAACCCCAACTCCACGCCCATCTGAATCGAAGCGGTAGATCGTTACCCGGTCGGTGTTGAGAAATTGCCGGACTTGCGATACAGCCGTTTTCAGGACTTCTTCCAGGTTCAGAGACTGGCGGATGCGCTGATTCATGTTTCTGAGCAGCCGTTCTCCAGTCGCTTGCTTCCATAAGGCCGTTTCTACCTGTTTGCGACCTGTAATATCCATCACCGTCCCAGTAACCCGTGTCGGTGTATTGGTTTGGTTGCAAAACAAGGTACCCGTAACGGCAACCCACCGAACTGCACCATCCGGGCAAAGGAGACGATGTTCGAGGCTGAAGAGACGATCTGCCAAGTTTTCTGTCCGGGATGCCTGTACAATCTGCGCGATCGCTTCCGTCACGCGATCGCAGTCCTCCAGATGAATACACTTTAAATAAGCTTCATAAGTGCTACCAAAGGAACCAGGTGGGAAACCGAATAAAGATTCCGCATTTGCCGACCAGGTTAGCTGACCCGTCTGCCTCTCCCACTCCCAAACTCCCATACTGGCAGCATTCAGAGCAAGCCCCAGCCTGGTTTCGCTTTGTTGTAACGCCGCTTGTGACTGTTGTTCAGCGAGCTGGCGCTCGGTAATATCTGTATGAAAAACCAGAAACTGAGTCAGTTCACCAGTGGCGTCCCAGACAGGAGCAACAATTAGCTCATTCCAAAAAGGCGTGCCATCTTTGCGATAATTTTTTAACACTACCTGGCACTCTTGCCCTAACTCCAAGGCTTGGTGAATTTGCTCAATCGCATCCTGGTCAGTATCGATTCCTTGCAAAAAAAAGCAGTTGCGTCCGATGACTTCTGCTGAAGCATAGCCCGTTATCTTCTCAAAAGCCGGATTGCAATAGGCTATAGAAGGATTGGGGGTACGAGCATCCACAATCACAAGACCCACAGGCATGGTTGCGAGGATGCGATCGCATAACCCTCCTGCTTCCCCGTGCCGATCGAGAGTGTGAAACTTCTTGCCTACCTTGCCTTGCTGGCTTGCCATTGCAGTTGCAGCTCTCAGAAGTAATTAGTAGCGAATATTAAGTCTCGGTTTCTTACCGTACACGAATCTTAACTTCTCTCTAATATACCTAATGGCGTATTTCTCCGGTGTGATGCATTATACAAATTTCAGTGCTATCTAGTCTGAGTTTCTACCTGAGGTGGTCGGAACAGATTAATCTCTATGCGCCAGATAATCTTTAAAAAACATTGGTCTAGTTCCTAACGACGACCGTGGCGCTGTTCTAAAATCTTCTGTTTTACAAACTTCTCTCAAGTCCCGATCCAGATGACAGCGATTCCAGCCACCGCTTTATCACTGACTGAATCTACACTTTAAGCGGCATCCACATTGCCCCCAGTCAGTACCGGGTTACGTCAGTACTGCGTTAGTTGGGTGATTTATTATGCCCGATCTCATTCCGCATTCGGCGATTGTCGCCGAATGCGGAATGCAGGTTCTAGGTGGACACTAGTGCCTGAAAATACGGTAATTTCCTACGGTAAATCTTTGTTCGCAGTCTCTTGAGCTTGTGTATCGGGTTGCTCGGTCATAGGACTGTGCCTGATTCATACTGCCTTCTCGGCGAAAGACCCAACTGATAAAATTATCTAAATTCTCAAACTCAAATAAGAATCTCAAATAAGAATAAAGGGGTGCGCTCATTTAAGCAAATAACGACTCGCTATTCGCAATTTAAAATTGTCCGCACCCCGCAAAAATTACGGTGATTAAATTTCAGCATAGCGATTTACTGGTAAGTAAACCTATGACTTTGGAGCGAATTAAAAACAAATAGATATATCACCTAGGAGCGAAGCAGACCGTTAGAGGGAATACATAGGCTTAAAGTCAAGACTTAGACTCTAGCGCTGAGTTGTTAGGGAAAGCAAAAGGAGGGGAAAATGACGCATCACGGCAATCATGACGATGAGATCATCACGGGAACCGCAGACGAACACTACAACCTGATCAGCGTGCTATACCATGCCCTAGAGGGTGCCAGTACCTACGAAATTTATATTCAGGATGCTGAGGAAGCTGGAGATGATGAACTCGTAGAGTTCTTCCAGCAACTAGAAGAAGAAGAATCTCAACGCGCCGAACGGGCGAAAGAATTGCTTGCCAAGCGGATTGCTCCGCAGGGGGCAGTTGCTAGATAGCGATCGCAAAAGCTAGCTCAGACTTATTTCCCCCTTTAAATTCTTGAGAGAATTCGTGGTTGAAGCAGCCACGAATTCCCTAGTTTGCACGAGTAAAAAACGTGCAAATTAAAATATCGTGCAATTACGACGCGAACTTCATGGAGTAAGGAGCGTACTTTTTTTAGAAAGATTCAACGCTTTGGCAAGTCATTAAGAGAGCGAAGCGTGAAAGTTGGAAAGATTTAAGAGGTCAATAGTGAAATACGAGCAGTTCATTAAACAGGTTCAAAGCGTTGCCCAACTGAGCCACCGTCAGGAAGCAGAACGTGCCACTCGTGCCACGCTGGAAACACTGAAAGAACGCATCGTTGGAGACGAGGCAAAAGACCTAGCTTCACAACTGCCAGCAGAACTACAAGAGTGTCTGCGTGGGCGAGAGGGCGAAAACGGTCAATTTTTCTCGCTGCAAGAGTTTTACCAGCGCGTCAGCGAAAAAGAGGGGACCGATCCTAGCGATGCTGCAACTCATGTTCGAGCGGTGTTCGCAGTGCTGCAAAAAGCCGTAACGCCTGGTGAGTTTGCAGATGTCCGCGCTAATTTTTCAGACGATGACGCAGAGCTATTGTTTGCTGGAACCTCATTGAGTGAAGTTCCCAGTTCGTAAGAATTTTAAAGGTAAAACTCCAAAGGAGTTTTACTTTTTCTCGCGATCGCTCAAAATTTTTTTTCTTGCAAAATTTTCATAAAAAAGGAGATTCCATGACACAGCAAAATAATAACGGCAGCAAGAAGCGAGTTGCCATCCTAATCGAAAATGGGGTTGAAGATTCTGAATTTCAAGTCCCTTATAAAGCCTTGCAAATGGCAGGAATGGAGGTCGTTGTCCTCGGTTCTCGGATGAACGAGAATTATGTCGGTAAACAAGGCAAATTGTCCCAGAAACCGGATGGCACCACGACGGAAGCCGTGGCTCTCGATTTCGATGCAGTCATTATCCCCGGCGGCATCGCTCCGGATATGATGCGGACGAACCCCAACACCGTCAATTTTGTAAAAGACGCATTCGAGCATGGGAAATTGGTGGCTGCCGTTTGCCACGGACCACAAGTTCTGATTGAAGCTGATTTGCTCAGAGGTAAGCAAGCGACGGGCTTCTTCTCTATCCGCACAGACATTATCAATGCCGGTGCCCATTATGTGGATGAGCCGGTCGTGGTTGACGGCAACCTGATCACCTCGCGTCAACCGGGTGATTTGGCAATTTTTACCACTGCAATTCTCAGCCGTCTCGGTTACGGTGGCAAAGAAGCTGCATTACCCCATGAAAGCGATATCACCGCTGAATGGTGGAAACTGGCTGATTCTTGGGGCGGTTCCACCAAGGGCGATATTGCCAAAGGTTTGAATACGGCGCTGGCTGGCGAACGTTATTCGCAAGAAGCGTTTGGGCAGTATGCCGAGAAAAGCACAGATGCAGAATTGACCTCGATGCTGCAAGACATGATCAAAAATAAGCAGCATCACATTCAAATGCTGGAAGAACGGCTGAATGCTCTGGGAGAAAGCCCCTCGATTCCGGCACAAGCTGCTGATAAATATGCCAAGTTCAAAGCTTCTCTGCAAGGCAGTGACGACACCGATCTTTTGCGTCGCAGCATGGGCGACTTGCAAACCGGCGTTGTCGATATTAACAACTTGCGGATGAAATTTACCGATCCGATTACTACCGCCATTCTCACCGAGATTGAAGTGGATTTGTCGAAGTACGAACAGTGTTTGGCGGCACTCTATAAATCTCGGATGGCAGGTCAGGAAGTGAAGCCTGCGAAGCCGACGACTGGTGTTTCCGTCAAGATGTAAGTTTTGAGTGCCAAGTAAGGTGGGCATTGCTCACCTTATTTAATTGCTAATCGCTTCAACACTCAAAACGTTTCTTCAGGAGATGTCCGGAATGAGCATGAGTAGAAAACTGGAAGGCAAAGTTGCCATTATCACGGGTGCAGGGACTGGAATCGGCGAAGCGATCGCGCACAAATTCGCCAAAGAAGGTGCCAAAGTCGTTGTCAATGGACTCCCTAGCGATCCGCTGGATGAAGTCGCACAAGCAATTCAGCACTATGGTGCAGAAGCGATCGCTTACGCGGGGGATATCTCGGAAGAATCCCACGCCAAAGCTTGTGTTCAAGCCGCTATTGACTATTACGGGCGTCTGGACATTTTGGTGAATAATGCGGGTGTCTTTTTAGTAACGGCGGAGACTCAAGACTACCCCATTGATGTTTTTGACCAGACGATCCGGATGAACATCCGTTCCGCCTTCCTGATGACCAAGTACGCTCTACCGCACCTCCAAAAAACACGCGGAAACATTGTCTCTGCCGGGTCTGAGGCTGGCTTTAACGGACTGGCGCGAAATACTCCCTACGGGGGTACTAAAGGCTGGATGCATTCCTTTATGAAAGGAGTGGCGGTTGAGCAAGCGCAATATGGTGTTCGCGCGAACTGTGTCTGTCCCGGTGCCATTGATACCGCTTGGACGCACAAAGAAACCGGGCCGATGGATGCTCAGATGGAGAAAATGCTGATTAATGCAACTCCAATGGCTCGACGCGGCACGCCAGAGGAAATGGCAAACGTCTATGCCTTTATTGCCTCGGATGAAGCGAGTTACGTCACGGGGGCATTGTGGCTGGCAGATGGTGGCATCACAGTGGCGAAAGGAGCCATCGGCGAGCAGACGCCAGAATCGTTGCGTGCTGAACCGCAAGGAGAACTGCGTCTAGCTCATGCCAGAGAAGGGCTAGAACACAAACAAGTCCAAACGATTAGTTAAGCGCCTAAGAAATTAATATTACTCAGCAAATCATCAATTACCGTTTGAGGAAAACAGAACATGACATCCAAAGATATCGTCCCCAGCGGTCAGAATGAACCCAGCAATGTCGGCGATAAGGAGCGTTGGGGATCGTTACTAGGGGGCGGCGCACTTGTACTGATGGGTTTAAAGCAACGATCTCTTCGGGGAGCGTTAATGGCGATCGCGGGTGGTGGTCTAATTTATCACAGTGCGACCGCAGAAAAAGGTATCCAAGACACCATACAGGAAAAAGCAGGGATGAACCAAAGCATCAAAGTTGAAAAGACCGTCACGATCAATAAACCAGCAGATGAACTTTATCGCTTTTGGCATAATTTTGAAAACTTGCCTAATTTCATGAAGCATCTGAAATCAGTAACGGTCGTCAACGAGCGGCGATCGCACTGGGTTGCCAATGCGCCAATGGGTGCAAGTGTGGAATGGGATGCAGATATTATCAACGAGAAAGAAAACGAGTTAATCGCTTGGGCTTCAACGGAAGGAGCAGACGTTGAGAATGCAGGGTTTGTGCGCTTTTCACCTGCGCCTGCGAATCGGGGTACGGAAGTAAAAGTCGTCATTGAATATAACCCGCCGGGTGGTGCTGTCGGTGCTGCGATCGCTAAACTTTTTGGCGAAGAACCAGAACAACAAGTTGGCGATGATTTACGCCGTTTCAAAATGATTATGGAAGCGGGTGAAATTGCGACAACAGAAGGTCAACCTTCTGGAAGAAGTTAAGAATTTTATTTCGTGGGATTCTTAGTTAAGAAGAGAGAAAACTGAAGAATAGGTTTTCCTCAAACCAAAAATGAACAACGGAGGTTGAAATGAATCAAGGAATTAATCGTTTGCAAAAAATTTGTTTGCGTTTGGCTAGTGTCGTTCTAGCAGCGATCGCATTTTTAGTAATTCCGACTTTTAGCTACAGCACATCGTTCCAAGCACAAGCTCAAACCCTGGTTGCTGACAACTTAGATTTTAATAAAACCAGCAACGCTCAGATCAAAAAAGCGATTGACATGGCTGAAGACCATGTTGGGGACAGAGATGGAATCGGCAATACTGGCTTGAAGAACCTCAAAAAGCTGGGAGAAAATATTCCCGAAACTGCCGATGTGATTGTCCGCCAAAGATTTGATAACGATCAACCTGGTGACGTGGGCGACCCAAGTATTGTTCAAGACAAAAATGAGCAGGGAGTCGCCAAGACTAAGAATCGGGCACCTAGATAATTCGGCTTTTCGCTCAATTCGGGTTGAGAAGTTAAGCGACTGACTGCATTACCTGAGACAGGGATGTGAGAAACCCCGTCCTGCGGATACACAAGGGCGGGGTAATTAATAATAAGGATAAACAACATCAATGAAAGCAGTATGTTGGTACGGTGCCACCGATGTGCGGGTTGAAACCGTACCCGATCCCAAAATTCTCAATCCGCGCGACGCCATTCTCAAAATTACTTCGACGGCAATTTGTGGCTCCGATTTGCACATTTATGACGGCTACATTCCGACGATGCAACCGGGTGACATTATCGGTCACGAATTCATGGGAGAAATCGTCGAAGTTGGTAGCAAAGTAACCAATTTAAAACCAGGCGATCGCGTTGTCGTTCCTTCCACTATCGGATGCGGTCACTGTCACTATTGCAACCATGATATGTGGTCGCTGTGCGACAACTCCAACCCGAACGCTTGGATGGAAGAAAAGCTCTTCGGTAACGTCACTTCGGCAATTTACGGTTACTCTCACTTATTCGGCGGCTATGCAGGCGCGCAAGCCGAATATATCCGCGTTCCCTTCGCGGATGTGGGTGTCGTCAAGGTTCCCGCAGAAATTCCCGACGAGAAATTATTGTTTATCTCCGATGCCATTCCCACCGGATTTATGGGCGCGGAGTTATGCGATATTCAGCCAGGAGATACTGTCGCTGTCTGGGGTTGCGGCGCTGTCGGACAATTCGCCATGATTAGCGCCTATATGCTGGGTGCCGAAAGAGTAATCGGCATCGACCGTTTTCCCGAACGTCTCCAAATGGCGAGGGAACACGCAAAAGCGGAAACGATTAACTACGAAGAAGTTGATGCTGGCGAAGCGCTGAAAGAGATGACTGGCGGACGGGGTCCCGACTGCTGCATTGACGCGGTGGGATTAGAAGCGCACGGCATGGGGGTTGAAGGAGTTTACGACAAAGCGAAGCAAGCAGTCCGGCTGGAAACAGACCGTCCCCACGTCCTGCGGCAAATGATGGTCGCTTGTCGTAAAGGCGGCACGCTCTCAATCATGGGTGTTTACGGTGGCTTTGTGGATAAACTGCCCTTTGGTGCTGCTTTCAACAAAGGCTTGACCTTCAGGATGGGGCAAATGCACGGGCAAAAGTATATGCAGATGTTGCTGGATAAAGTTTTGAAGGGAGAACTCGATCCATCCTTCGTCGTCACCCATCAGTTACCCCTAGAAGAAGCCAAGAATGGCTACGAAATGTTTAAGCACAAAGAAGATAAGTGTATCAAGGTTGTGCTGAAACCTTGAAGTCAGTAATTGGGAATAAAAATTAACCGATTACGAATCATCAAATAATAAACTGGAGTGTTTTCATGAATCAAGTAATTTCTTTTCTACAAAGTATTCGTTTGCGCCAGATTGCTACTGCGTTTCTGGTAAGTGCTGCATTTTTGGTGATGCAAGCTTTCGGTTACGGGACTCCTCTACAAGCCCTTGCGAATAACACGACATTGACACCAGAAACCAACGCTTACCAAGTGCCAGGGTCTAATGGTTCAATCAATGCTAGGACTGAAACGCTAAAAGACCAGACTGAAGATACAGGCAGTAGTTTGTTGGATAAAATTGGAGATGCTGCTGAAAATGTCAAGGAAAAACTGAATCTTGACGAGCCGACGCCTCCAAGTACCAAAAAGTTTTTTAATCAGATTCAAGATAAAGCTGACGATGTAGTTGGTAAGACAGTTCAAGGGACGCAGGAAGGTTTCAACGACGCGGCGAATAACCTGAGCAGCCCATCTTACTCAAAATAATCTGTAATCCAGCGTGCAAATTGTCCCCCCTTAACGAGGGGGGATAGTGGAACAACGGATAATATTTGCTTGACATTTCGCTCCTCCTAACCTCCTTAACCAGGAGAACTCGCAAAGAGAAAGATTTACCTAGGGTGTATGTGTAGTTATTAGTCATTAGTAAATTGTTTTTAGTAATTGATAATGACTAATAATGAATCGGAAATAACCCATAAATAATGACGAATGACTTAAGGAGAAAAATTTAATGAAAGCTGTTTGTTGGCATGGAAACAACGATGTGCGGGTAGATAATGTACCCGATCCAAAAATTCTTAACCCGCGCGATGCCATCGTCAAAATTACGTCAACAGCGATTTGCGGCTCCGATTTGCATATTTACGATGGTTTCATCCCGACAATGCAAGCGGGCGATATCCTCGGTCATGAATTTATGGGGGAAGTGGTTGAACTTGGCAGCGCCGTCAAGAATGTGAAAATAGGCGATCGCGTCGTTGTCCCTTTCACTATCGCCTGCGGTAACTGCCTATTCTGCAACCGCGATTTGTGGTCGCTGTGCGATAACTCCAACCCGAACGGCTGGATGGCTGAACAGATGTACGGTCATTCGCCATCAGGACTTTTCGGCTACTCCCACTTGTTCGGCGGCTATGCTGGAGGTCAAGCGGAGTATGCGCGGGTGCCTTTTGCCGATGTCGGTTTGTTCAAAATTCCCGATGGATTGACAGACGATCAGGTACTGTTCCTAACGGATATTTTCCCGACCGGCTACATGGCAGCGGAAAATTGCAACATTAAACCGGGTGATATTGTAGCTGTCTGGGGCTGCGGGCCAGTCGGACAGTTCGCAATCAAAAGTGCCTTCATGCTAGGTGCCCATCGCGTTATCGCTATCGACCGCATTCCCGAACGCTTACAAATGGCTAAAGAACAATGCGGGGCAGAAATTCTCAACTATGAAGAACTCGATGTCGGTGAAGCACTCAAAGAGATGACTGGCGGACGCGGGCCAGATTCTTGTCTGGATGCCGTCGGCATGGAAGCACACGGTACCGGGCCGGATGCTTTCTACGATAAAGTCAAGCAAGCCGTGCGAATGGAAACCGATCGCCCCACCGCCCTGAGGCAAGTCATTGTCGCTTGTAGCAAGGGTGGTCATGTATCGCTAGCGGGTGTTTACGGTGGATTCCTCGACAAGATTCCAATGGGCGCTGCTTTCAACAAAGGCTTGACGTTCAAGATGGGACAAACACACGTCCATAGATACTTGAAACCGTTGTTGGAACATATCCAAAATGGCGATATCGATCCCTCTTTCGTCATCACACACCGCTTGCCTTTAGAAGAGGCGAAACACGGTTACGAAATTTTCAAAAATAAAAAAGACAACTGCATCAAAGTTGTACTAAAACCATAAGGTCAAACTATGGAACTTGACCGCTCTGATCGGGGTGAAAACACCGTCAAGATTAATAATTTGCTTGCAGAAGTTTATCACTTGGTTGAAAAACTTGAACAAGAGGCAGAAGAAAATCGCCAGCGTTTCCAACAAGAGTTAGAAGCTGGCGAGATTCTTACTGCTGAAAGTCAATCTTTTGGACAGAAATAGGTGTTTTGTTAGTTCTGTGGTCGAGATGTCAATGGGTTGCGTCTCGTCAGTGAATTGAAACTATGAATGCCATCTAATATAAGAGGGGGTATCAGCAGTCTGCTAGGACGTCACGGCTGGACGTTGGCGTTGCAGGAGTGTTGACGAAGCATTCAGTCAGTAGTGCTGACACCGTGAAGTATCTGGAGAGAGACGTGGGAAAACTGGGTTGGCGATCGCTTCCAATTCTTTTAAGCCTTGTGGTGACAATTCCCTTTGCATCATCCGGTCGGGCGCTATCCGCACAAGAACCCACACAGAAACTTGTTGAGAAACCTGCTGAGAAAACGATTGGCAACATTGAATCAGTTGCCTCCTTTAATGGGCCGATGCTTACTGGCGTCACCGTGTCTCAGGACGGTCGAATTTTTGTGAACTTCCCTCGCTGGGGAGACAATGTAGAATTTACCGTTGCTGAGTTAAAAAACGGGACGGCGGTGGCTTATCCCAATGCCGAAATTAACCGCCCAAATCCCAGCAACCAAGCTGAATCGTTGATTTCGGTTCAAAGTGTCGTCGTCGATCCGCAAAACCGCCTGTGGATTTTAGATACTGGGAGTCCGCAATTTGCCCCCACTTCCTACGGGGGACCAAAATTAATTGGGATTGACCTAAAGCAAAATCGGATTATCAAAACAATTCTATTTCCCCAGAATGTAGCGCTGCCAACGACTTACTTAAACGATGTCAGATTTGACTTGCGGCGCGGCAAAGCTGGAATGGCATTCATCACTGATTCTTCTAGTTCTGGGCCAAATGCAATTATTGTTGTAGACCTGGCTTCTGGCAAAAGCTGGCGACGGCTGAACAATCACCCCTCCACCAAAGCCGAACCAAATTTTTTGCCCAGCGTCGAAGGACAACCGTTGATGATGCGATCGCCTAATCAACCACCCAGCTATATCAAAGTAGGTGCAGACGGGATTGCGATTAGTGCTGATGGCGATCGCTTATTTTACTGCCCTCTGGCGGGTCGCCGTTTATACAGTGTCAGCGTTGATGCTTTAGCAAACGAGCAATTAACAGAGTCGCAAGTAGCAGCAACCGTGGTGGATCTCGGCGATAAAAGTGGTGCTTCAGATGGACTGGAATCAGATGCTGAAAACCGCGTTTACCTGACGAACTACGAACACAATTCCATTCTTCGCCGCCTACCGGATGGAATGTATGAAACGCTCGTTCACGATCCTCGCGTTTTGTGGCCCGATACGCTTTCTGTGGCATCAGACGGCTATCTCTATTTCACTGCCAATCAACTGCATCGCCAACCAAATTTTCATTGCGGCAGAGATTTAAGAGAAAAGCCCTACAGTCTATTCCGAGTCCGCATTGATGGGAATCCGATCTTGCTCCGCTAAGAGCATTTAAACAACATATCTGAACAAGGAAGCAGCACATATGACAGATACAACTGTGATGAAAGTAGATTCTACCAATTCCCCCAAAGGGGAAATGGGTCAAAAGTATCTCGCATCAGGCAAAACCATCTCGATGCGCCTTTGGGAAAACGAGCAACCCAACGAACCAAAGGAACCAACTGCGCGAGAATATGAGACGGTTGGTTATGTCATCAACGGTCGCGCTGAATTGCACCTGGAAGGTCAAAGTATTTTGTTAGAACCCGGTAATTCTTGGACTGTACCAAAAGGTGCATCCCACACCTATAAAATTCTGGAGCCTTTCACGGCAGTTGAGGCAACTTCTCCACCCGCCCAAGTTCACGGGCGCGACGAAGCTTAATCCGACATGAATTAAGCAAAAATACTTAAATACTGCTAATAAAAAAACCGTCTTTTTGATGAAGACGGTTTTTTTATTAACACAAACTTTTAAGAATGAACTTGATACAAAATAATTGGTAATTCGTCATTAAATAGGCACATAAATCAAGAATAAATTTACCAAAATAAACTTAAAACTGTCCTTCTCCAGGAAGAGGCAAGACCTTGATTTAAATAGTTTCCTATAGGAGTAGAGAGCATAAGTTTTGCAATTGAAATTTCGATATTTAGCAATTTGCTAAATATCAATTTGCACCATTTTTCTGTTGTTCTGATAGTAAAAAGAATTCGGAGTTTTTGAATGTTTTACCATAAAAAGCAACTTCAGTATTTCACTCCGCCACAAAACCCCGATCCGGTCTACGCCATGAAGATTCAGGAACTCATCGGCGGTACCTTTGGCGAGATGACTGTGATGATGCAGTACCTATTTCAGGGATGGAACTGTCGAGGGCCTGCTAAGTACCGCGATATGCTACTGGACATTGGTACCGAAGAAATCGGTCACGTTGAGATGCTTGCCACGATGATCGCCCATCTGCTGGACAAAGCGCCTCTAAAAGTCCAAGAGGAAGGTGCCGCAGATCGGCTAGTCGGCGCGGTTATGGGCGGTTCTAACGTGCGGAATGAGATTATGGCAGCAGCGATGAACCCGCAGCACGCCATTGTCTCCGGCTTGGGTGCGACGCCCTCTGACAGCGTTGGCTACCCCTGGAACGGTCGCTTTATCGTCGCCAGCGGTAATTTGTTAGCAGATTTCCGCTCTAATCTCCACGCCGAGTCGCAAGGTCGCTTGCAGGCGGTGCGAATGTATGAAATGTCAGACGACCCAGGAGTGAAAGATACCTTGAGTTTCATGATCGCCCGCGACACCATGCACCAAAACCAGTGGTTGGCAGCGATTGAGGATATCGTAGACTCCGGACTGGACGACACTCCGGTTCCGAGTTCCTTCCCGCTGGAATTGGAGAAGCGGGAGTATGCCTATCAGTTCTGGAATCACTCTGACGGTACTGAAAGTGCTGAAGGACGTTGGGCGAAAGGCAAATCAATGGACGGCAAAGGCGAGTTTGAGTATGTAGAGAATCCGCAACCGTTAGGGCCAGAACCGACACCTCCGCCTGCTGAACCAAAGTTGCACGGTACCCCAGGTTTTGAAAAGGCACGACACACCTAATAAATAACTGCTGAGAATTAGTTCGCCTGCGTGTTGGCTAATTCTCAAGCAAAACCTAATCGATGCCATTGCAGCAAGGTATCAACACACCTGTATTTTTGCAGGTGTGTAACGCGATCGCTCTCTACGCCACCCTACTTGATGGAGAGCGATCGCTTCCTACTTTTTTTCGCTCAAGCGATCGCTCTCTACGCCACCATATCTAAAAGCTGTACGCAGTGTTTGACAGGCTTACCTTCTGCTCTGGCAAAGTCGTCCGGGATTTCACTCTTTCACTGTCCTGGTGCCGGATTATCTTTTCCAGTTTCAGGTCGCCATATTTAGCATAGAGCTGTTTGATCTCTTCATTCATCTGGTCGCACTCGGTTTGGAGCCGCTGATTTTGATGGCGTAGCTGTTGAATTGCTTCCTTATGTTCTTGACAAGCTATTAGGTAAGTTTGGCGAGAGTTCGCCAGTTCATCCTGTAGCCGTTGATTTTCCTGTTTTAGCTGCTCTAATTCCTTGGATTCAACCAAGATTTTCAAATGAACTTCTTTGGGAGCGCTTTGTTGAGTGCAAATACTTTGATTCTTCTCAAGCTCTAGCCGAGAATTTGCCAGTTCATCTTGTAACCGCTGATTTCCCTGTCTCAGCTGCTCCAATTCTGTTAAATGAACCTCTTTGGCAGCACTTTGTTGAGTGCAAATACTTTGATTCTTCTCAAGCTCTAGGCGAGAGTTTGTTAGTTCGTCCTGTAACCGCTGAATTTCCTGTTTCAGATGGTGTACTTCCTGAGATTCACCAGGCAAATTTAAATGGACTTCTTGTATATAACTTTGCTGGCTGGAAGGACTATCATTTTTCGCAGTTTGTAGCAATTGCAACCCAATTTCTCTGAGTCGCACCAACGTTAAATCTTTGCTAAGCCCGATGTAACAGTGATATAGTTCGCCATTTACTTTCTTGTAGGCGTACCAAAAATCTCCATCGGTTTTAGTTTCTTTGCTAGCGATGAAATCAGATGTACGTTGATCGACTGGCTCAAATTTAAATGACTTAGAACTTGGTAAATTTAGCCATTGGAACCATTGCTCAGAATCAAGATGAATGTCTTCGAGTCGTTCACCCCGTCGTGGATCTTCTACCCAAAATTCTAATGTTGCCCTCTCGGTGAATGACCAAACCTTTGGTGTTTTAGCCGCCATGATTAAGTTACACAGATAAATTATTCGCAAAAGTAACAAGTTTCAGCATTTTCCCTGGTATCCCATGTAACTTTTCTTCTATTAGAGGTTAAAATTTTACGGTATCGCTGTTCCGATAAACGTATTGTTACTGAACCTCTTCAATGCACCCTACTTGTTTTCTAAGTAAATATACAAGGAATTTTCACTGACGAAGATTTTTTAATATTAAGTTTATACAATCTTTAAAATAGTCAGGAGTATTCTTGACACAATCTTCATAATTAGGAGCAGGCTGTAAGTTACTAACGGCAAGCTGCTGGATCTAGACTTGCTAGTATGCAAGCCCAAAAAAGAATCCCTCTTTTGGAGAAGAGAGGTGAAACGGCTGACTAACAAATTCCCTATGGGTTGGGTTGAGGTGCGTGTAACCCAAATGCAGCAAACGTTTGCTTTGTTTTTTCTCTCACACAGAGCCAACCTACGGCTGCTAGGTTGTCCCATAAGCGCTTGATACGAGTACAAGCGTGGATGAAAGCGGGATTTTCTAAAAGAATTCCGTGGAATTCTTATTCGGAAAAGTTGCACATCGCGTTAGTTTAATTAAAAAAATGTAGCTGAATCTCTAGATTGGATGTTTTGGCATTTTCTGCTGGATTAAAAATTACCAAATATCAGCGTTTTTTGCCTCGAAGGGGACTCTCTATCCCTAAAAATTAATTCAACTACTTAAATAATTTAAATTTCAGCCTAAAGATAGGTGAAGAAAAACCTTATGAGCTGCAACTGTGAAAAGAGTTCTGAAAAATCGACCACAACTCGATCCCAGCTCCTTCTCTAGAGTGAGACTCGATGGTAATGCTCCCCCCATGAAAGAGGAAGATAAAACTAAAAGTGAACTCATCGCTGAATTAGTAGCACTCCGCCAACGAGTTGCGGAGTTAGAGAAACGAGAAAATCAATATCAGCACTCAGAGAAGGCTTTGCGGTTAAACGAAGAGCGCTTCCTGATGTTGCTGGAAAACATGAAAGACTATGCAATTTTTTTCCTCGATCCCGACGGACGTGTTATTAAGTGGGGAGCAGGGGCAGAAAGCATTTTAGGCTATCAGGAAGCAGAGATTTTGGGCAAATCTGGCTCCATAATTTTTACACCTGAAGATCGCGATCGCGGCGATGACAGGAAAGAACGGGTAAAGGCATTAACGGAAGGTCGGGCTGAGAACGAACGCTGGCACGTCCGGAAGGATGGCAGCCGTTTCTGGGGCAGTGGCATTGTCACGTCTTTACGCGATGAGAGCGGACAGGTGCAAGGGTTGGCTAAAATCATGCGCGACTTCACGGATCGCAAGCAAGCTGAAGAGGAACGTACTCGGTTACTTGCCCGCGCACAGGAGGCACGCACTCAGGCTGAATCAGCCAACCGGATGAAAGACGAGTTCCTGGCGACTCTTTCTCACGAACTGCGATCGCCCCTCAATGCGATGCTGGGGTGGACGAGTCTTCTCCGTACCCGAAAATTTGACGCGGCGACGACCGCTCGTGCTATCGAAACGATTGAGCGAAATGCCAAAGCGCAAGCACGTTTGATTGAGGATCTGCTGGATGTTTCGCGGATTATTCGAGGTCAACTCCGTCTCACAGTTCGCTCAATGGAACTGATTCCAGTCATTGAGTCAGCCATCAATACGGTACGTCCAGCAGCAGATGTAAAGAACATTCAAGTTCATCTGTTGGTGGATACTTTTGTGGGTTTAATTTCAGGAGATCCAGACCGCTTGCAGCAAATAATCTGGAATCTGCTCACCAACGCGATTAAGTTCACGCCCGAAGGCGGACAAGTTCAAGTTTACCTTCAAGGCGATCGCTCCCACGCCGAGATTTCAGTTAGGGATACGGGTGAGGGTATCAGCGCAGAGTTTCTGCCTTACGTCTTCGACCGCTTTCGCCAAGCTGATAACTCTATTACTAGGTCTTATACAGGATTAGGGCTGGGATTGGCAATTGTCCGCCACTTGGTGGAACTACACGGAGGAACCGTGCGTGCTGAGAGTCTTGGTACGGGGCAAGGGTCAACATTTATCGTGAAGTTGCCGCTTCTCAACAGTGCTGGGGTGAAAAAGAGGACTGAGGAAGAGGAATCTTTATGCAGTTCTCAATCTTCAGCACTCAATCCTCAAGAAAGTCCTCCCACCCTTTGGGAAAGCCCTCTTGATGGCTTGCAGATCCTTGTTGTTGATGATGAAGCTGATGCCCGTGAGTTGCTGAAGAGCATCCTAGAACAGTATGGAGCAGAAGCGATCGCTGCCGCCTCAGCCGAGGAAGCGATCGCAACTATCCAACAGTCAAAGCCAGATTTACTCATCAGTGACATTGGAATGCCAAATGAGGACGGCTACAGTCTAATTCGCCGGGTGAGGGCGCTAGAGGCGGAAAAAGGACAAATTCCATCTGTGGCGTTGACGGCTTATGTCAGAGTAGACGACCAAAAAGCAGCCCTTTCGGCAGGTTTTCAATCTCATGTCGCTAAACCAATTGATCCCACTGAGTTAATTGCGGTCGTCGCGTCCCTTGTCGGACGGACTGGAAATGTCTAATTTCATCGCTAGCAACAAAATTTTTAAATACCCAAAACCCCAAAACCGAGCGTAAGCGTATGGTATGGGATAGGAGCAAAGACGGTATACCATCACGGATGCGACTTCGGATATAAGCAAGGAGAGGGACGTAAATTTATCCTAAATTTTGCTTTCTTTAAAATGGTTCAGCCATTAGGAGAAACTTTTATAGCAACCGCCAAGATAGTTAGGACGTAGAGTAGAGATCACCTGTTGTCCTGAAGTTATTCAAGCTGCTCATGGCAAACCCCTATAGTTATGACCTGCGTCAGAAGGTGGGCATTGCATAATAGAGGGATGAATTAGGGTTGGTTTTGATGCAATGCCCAGACTGTCAATCTACTCATATCCGTAAAAACGGCAAGAGAAGGGGTAAGCAAAATTACATTTG
>NZ_JAMPJZ010000051.1:0-40330 GCF_039961835.1 Trichocoleus sp. ST-U1 | reverse complement strand
TACAGGAATTAAGTCAACATCAACGCGATCCGCTAGATATGTTACGAGATATCAGCGTTCAAGAGTTGACAAAAATTCCTGGTGTAGGGCCAGCAAAAGCAACCACAATTTTAGCAGCCGTTGAGTTAGGAAAAAGGGCGTTTCTATCTCGCCCCGGAGTTAGCACCATGATTGATAGTCCTGCTGCCGCTGCTGCTGCGCTCAGTCATGAGTTGATGTGGCAGATGCAAGAACGATTTGCCGTGGTGCTGTTGGATGTGAAGAATCGCTTGGTGGGTACTCAAGTGATTACCATTGGCACTGCAACTGAAACGTTGGCTCCTCCCCGCGAGATTTTCCGAGAAGTCCTTCGCCAGGGTGCGACGCGGCTGATTATTGCACACAATCATCCGTCAGGGAGTATTGAACCCAGTCAAGAAGATATGGAGTTGACCCGTCAGTTGTTGATGGGAGCGCAATATTTAAGTATTCCGCTGCTAGATCATTTGATTTTAGGCAATGGTGACTATCTGAGTCTGCGGCAAACAACCACCTTATGGGAGGAGTATCCGCAGGGGGATTGAAGTCGTGACAACGTCCCCATAACCTCTATGCTTTACCCACATCTGTTGAAAACCCTGTCACGCTACGGGAAAGGGCGCAGCCTTTGGATAGCGAGTTGCCCGTTTTTGTCCTCAAGTTATCGCTCAAATGCGAAAATCCCTACAGTGTTTTTGGACTTATGGGTAAAGCATAGCCATTAATCTTGGAGGCTTCTCAATTTCACAAGTGAGAGTTGCTGATTCATGAAGCAGTCGGGGATCTAAATCGCTGGCTCATAACTCAAATAAGATTTCTATATAGACTACTTTTGAAAAGCTTTCTAAAATTCATGAAAAGCATTGGCAAGATCCCTCGCTTCTCCAAGAAGTCTGGGAGTTGAATTGCTCGTAAAAACCGTCTTAACTAACCGGCATCTTTGTAACAATTTCTGTAACAGAACCCCTGTTCGCATCTTATTGCGTCTAGATTCAGGAGAAAGATACGGCTAATCTTACTATTAATCGGCAATGGTGCTAAAAGATGTCCGAGACTATCAAATTCTGTTTCTATCCTTGTTCCTGTTCTTAGGTATTTGGACAAGAGACTGGACGCTAAGACCGGATCTAATTCTAGTGGTGATGATAACTTGTCTAGTGACTCAGTGGCTAGCAGCATCGATTAAACAAAACTTATCCAATTTGCTTCCGGTACAAGATAATTGTCCCAATGAAATTGATTCTGTTTTAACAAATGTTCCTATCAATCTTTCATTACGGAGTGCTTTTATTACGGCTTTAGGTCTGAGTTTGCTCCTAAGAGCCGATAGTTACAGCACAATGATTTTGGCTGGTTCTTTCGCAATTCTCAGTAAATTTATTTTTAATTTTCGGAATAAGCATTTTTTTAACCCTGCTAATTTTGGTATTATTGCCGCGCTTATCTTGACAAAAGATGCCTGGGTTTCGCCCGGACAATGGGGAGATGAATGGTGGTATGCGCTGTTATTTGCAGGCACCGGTGGCACGATTTTAAAACGAGTTGGTCGTTGGGATACAACTGCTGCTTTTTTAGGTTCTTACGCTTTATTGGAAGCAATTCGCAATATTTGGCTTGGCTGGACATGGGATGTATTTTTACATCGATTGATGAGCGGTTCTTTGTTGTTATTCGCTCTATTTATGATTACAGATCCTCGTTCTATTCCTAACGCTAGGAGTGGGCGTTTAGTATGGGCAGTTTCTATTGGCTGCTTAACTTTTTTCTTGCGAAATCAATTTTTTATTTCTACTGCTGTTTTCTGGGCTTTATTCGCCCTTGCACCTATGACCGTTCTGTTAGATTTTCTCTGGTCAGCACCCCGATTTTCTTGGGCGGAGACTTCCTCACAGACATTCAGTACTTCAGTCATCGATAAACCTGAGGAAACTGAATCTGAGACGTATCTACAAGTGTAAGTTTTTATTAATTACTAGCAGAGGTAACAATGAAGTTATTTCGGATCTGTAAAACTTTAGTGATAACGCTTCTGGCTGTTATTTGCTTTGCTCCGACAGCCTGGGGATTTTGTGGATTCTATGTAGCGAAAGCGGATACAAAGCTTTACAATAAATCCTCGCAAGTAGTAATTGCTCGCGATCGCGATCGCACTATTTTAACGATGGCGAATGACTATCAAGGGGATGTCAAAGACTTTGCCCTGGTTGTCCCCGTTCCGACAGTGCTTCAGAAAGAACAGGTTCACGTTGGCGACCCTAAAATTATCGAGCGATTGGATGCTTTTAGTGCGCCGCGACTGGTGGAATATTTTGACGAAGATCCTTGTAATTCGGTCATGTACGAGAGACTCCCTGCACCAGCATCCGCACCAACGTCAGGCGGTGCAAGAGCTAGCAGGGATGAAGACAATAGCTTGGGTGTCACTGTAGAAGCTCGTTTCAATGTGGGAGAGTATGACATTGTTATTCTCAGTGCAAAAGAATCAAACGGTCTAGAAACCTGGCTAAATCGCAACGGATATAAGATTCCACGGGGTGCAAAACAACTGCTGCAACCCTATATCCGGCAAAACATGAAATTCTTTGTTGCAAAGGTGAATCTTAAAGAATTTCAAAATTCCGGTTCTCAATTTCTGCGACCTCTACAGATGGCTTACGAATCGCCTAAATTTATGTTGCCGATTCGTCTAGGGATGATTAACTCTACCAGTGAACAGGATTTAATTGTTTACGTTTTATCACCTAAAGGACAAGCTGAAGTTACGAATTACCGAACTGTAAAAATCCCCTCGGATGCTGAAATTCCAGTATTCGTCAAAAATGAATTTGGTGATTTCTACAAATCGATGTTTCAAACTTCTTACACTCGTGAGGATAAAAAGGTTGCCTTTCTGGAATATGCCTGGAACATGGGGAACTGCGATCCCTGTTCTGCCGAACCTTTAAATCCAGAAGAACTGCGGAAAGCTGGTGTTTTTTGGCTAGATAATTATCCTTCGGATGCCCGCGAGTCAGCGCCTTTCCGTAGAGCCGTTGTTCCCTCTAATAATGTTTTTATCACCCGTCTCCATGTCCGGTACACCCGCGATAAATTCCCGGAAGATTTGGTGTTTCAAGAAACATCAAATGAACAAAGTTTTCAAGGTCGTTATGTTCTTCGTCATCCCTTTACAGGAGATGTGAAGTGTCAAGCGGGTCAACAGTATAAACAGTCTTTGACTAAACGATTTGAACAAGAGGCGCAGACTCTCGCCAAGCTGACTGGGTGGAATATTCAGGATATTCGGAAGAAAATGCCTGTTGCACAAAGCAGTTCTAGACCTTGGTGGCAAAACATCTGGCCTTAATAATGACCTAACATTTTAACCCTCTTTCCTGCAAAGGAAGGGGGAATTTACAGCTTTGGAGTCAATGTTATTCAAGTTAAGTCGCTTCTCGTTCTAGCAGCAAAGTAACAGGGCCATCATTTTCAATTGCTACCTGCATCATCGCCCCAAATTCGCCTGTTTCTACGCGCAAACCGCTCTGGCGCAACTTAGCGATAAACTGTTCGTAAAGATTTTGAGCGATCGCAGGCGCAGCAGATTTATCAAAAGAGGGGCGGCGTCCTTTGCGACAATCTCCGTAGAGGGTGAATTGGCTGACTACCAGCAGTTCACCCTCAATTTCTAGGACTGATTTCTCCCAACGTCCGCTACCATTCTGCTCATCTGGAAATAAGCGCAATTCCAGACATTTACGAGCCATCCACTCCAGTTCGGCTTCGGTATCTGTTTCGGCAATGCCTACAAGTAAATTAAGTCCGCGCCCAATTTTGCCGACTACTCGATCTGATACCTCAACTTGTGAGGATTTAACTCGCTGAATGACAACGCGCATAATTAGCTTCGATACATCTGTCGGGACATGACAATGCCATGTCCCGACCAAACATTAGAGCCGCGATCTATTTGACCTAACTGAGAAAAGCGATTAGGAATTTAGCAATTAGCTAATTCCTAAAAACTATTTCCCAAAGCCTTTACCGCGAGAAGTAGAAGGCAGACAAACACAATTTTTGATTTGTTGTTGCAGAGTTTCTTTATCTAAATCCTGACCAATCAGTACCAACTGGTTCTTTGGTTTTCCTGTCCAATCTTCATCATCGATGGAGAAGCGCTTGCCGCACAAGTGGAAGATATGACGCCGAGGACTTTCATCAAACCAAAGAATCCCTTTGGCACGGAAGACGGTCGAGGGCAGCTGATTATCTAGGAAATTTTGAAATTTCTTGATCGCAAAAGGCTTGTCGCTTTCAAAGGAAATCGAGGTAAACCCGTCATTTTCCAAGTGGTGGGAATGATGATCGTGGTCGTGATGGTCGTGAGTGCAAACGCCATGATCGTGATCGCAACTACTATGATCGTCGTGATGCTCGTGATGATCGTGGTCATAACCGTGGTCGTGGTGGTGATGGTCGTGACCCTTTTCTGCCTCTTCGTTTTGGAAATATTTGTCAGTCTCAAATAAACCGACGCTGAGGAGTAACGGTAGCGGCACCTGTCCTTTGGTGGTTCGCATAATCCGGGCACCGCCTTTCATATCCCGAATTCTGACTTCTAAGGAGTCTAAGTCGGCTTCATCCACCAAGTCCGCCTTGTTGAGCAGGATGATATCACCGTATGCGATCTGGCTGGCGGCGGCTTCGCTGTTGAATAAATCGAGACTGAAGTTTTCCGAATCTACGACCGTAATGATGGAATCTAGACGAGTCATGTCTCGCAGTTCGGTACCTAAAAAGGTAAGTGCCACTGGCAGGGGATCTGCGAGTCCGGTTGTCTCGACTACCAGATAATCGACCTTTTCTTCGCGTTCCAGAACTTTGTAGACGGCTTCGACGAGATCGTTATTAATGGTGCAGCAGATACAACCGTTACTTAACTCCACCATGTCCTCGCCGGTGGTGACAATCAGCTCATTATCAATGCCGATCTCACCAAATTCATTAACCAGAACAGCGGTTTTGACGCCTTGCTGATTGCTCAAGATGTGATTGAGGAGGGTGGTTTTGCCACTGCCAAGGAAACCTGTAATGATCGTCACGGGTAAGCCGTGCTTGGGGGCATCTATCTCTGGAGATTGACTGGGAGTGGTGGCTGGTTGCATAGTGCGACTTTCAGATTTTCTCAAAAAACGTTGATAGAGCTATACGTAAATTACTGTAGGAGCTAAGCGCTAAGCGGAGTGTAGGTTTAGATCCCGATGATGGCTTGAAATGGAGATCCAACCTTTTACTTTATAGCAAGCGAACAGCTTCGCATACGAGCTAACAGAGCGATCGCTCTCTCCCTCCAGCTTACCTAACTCCGAAGAAGGCATTCTCCAATCCTTTTCGCATCGCCTAAGCATTTTTCATCTTGAAGCGAATTTCGATCAGTAAAGCGATGTTGTTAGCGTTAGTGTTAACGGATGCGAACTGACAAGTCAGCGCTAGGCTAACGCCTCGCTTCGCTAACGCTATCGCGTTAAGTCGATGTTGAAGCGCATGATGTTGTGTTGAAGCCGCATTGCTCCCTAGTTACTCTCTTAAGCACCTACTTTTTGAGACTTTATTAGCGACAAAGTAAAATTTTAATTCGGATGAGTGGATGGCTTGCTGACCAGGGAATTTAAAATACTGATACAGATGCACTTTATTTCTTAAGTTCTAGGAATGGCCCTAACACTCTACAACACCCTCACTCGTCGCAAGGAAGCCTTTGAACCCGTTGAACCCGGTAAAGCCGGGATGTACTACTGCGGCGTGACGGTGTATGACTATTGCCACTTGGGTCATGCAAGAGCTTGCATCGTCTGGGATGTGACGCGCCGTTATCTGCAATTTGTCGGCTATGACGTGCGCTATGTGCAGAATTTTACCGATATTGATGACAAAATCCTCAACCGGGCGCGTCTTGAAGGTTCGTCAATGGAAGAAGTCGCCGAACGCTACATCCAAGCTTATTTTGAGGATATGGCGCGGCTGAATATCAAAGAAGCCGATGAATATCCGCGTGCTACACACACGATCAATGGGATTCAGCGGCTGATTCACGAGTTGGAACAGAAAAATTTTGCCTATCCCGCTGGGGGTGATGTTTACTATGCGGTGCGTCAATTTCCGGAGTACGGTAAGCTGTCGGGACGCAAGTTAGAAGATATGCAAGCGGGCGCGAGTAACCGGGTGGAGGTGGAAGACCTGGAAGCGTCCAAGAAAAGAGATCCGTTTGATTTTGCGCTGTGGAAGGCGGCAAAACCGGGGGAACCCGCCTGGGAATCATCTTGGGGTGCGGGTCGTCCGGGGTGGCACATTGAATGTTCGGCAATGGTGCGCGATCGCTTGGGCGATACAATCGACATCCACGCTGGCGGTGCTGACTTAATTTTCCCGCACCACGAGAACGAAATTGCCCAATCGGAAGCAGTGACTGGCAAGCCGTTAGCAAACTACTGGTTGCATAACGGGATGGTGACGGTCAATGGGGAAAAGATGTCTAAGTCTCTGGGCAACTTTATCACCATTCGCGAGTTACTCGATCGACCCGTCGATCCAATGGCGGTGCGGCTATTTGTTCTTACAGCCCAATACCGCAAGCCGATTGATTTTACCGATGAAGCAATACAAGCGGCGACAAACGGTTGGAATACGCTAAAAGAAGGTCTGTTGTTTGGATATAAGTACGGTTCCCAACTAGGTTGGACGGGAAACCCCGCTAATCTCCCCGTCAGCGAGGGGGGACATGACAACGCTGTGGAAAGATTTCAGGCAGAAGTGGATGATGACTTGAATTTTCCTGGCGGGTTAACCATATTGTTTGAACTTGCCAAAGAGTTAGGCAAGCAGGGAAATATCCTCGTTCATCAGGGTAAAACTGAGATCCCACCCGAACAATTAGAAATTTACTGGCATAATTTGGTTGATTTGTCAAGTGTGTTGGGCTTGGAAGTAAGTGCTGACGAGATCGCAAAGCTACAGGTTGAAACTGCCGCTTCTGGTGGTTTCAGCGATGCAGACATTGAGGCGATGATTCAGCAGCGCCAGGAAGCCAGGATTGCGAAAAATTTTGCTGAAAGTGATCGCATTCGCAACGAGCTACAAGCCAAGGGCATTACTCTAATTGATAGCCCGGATGGTACGCGATGGCATCGTAACTAAGATGAGCATTGCGGCAACTACCTATGCTGCACCAGCGATCGCCTTGTCAGGATTTTCAGCAGGAGCGATCGCTTTCTTCTTTCTCACCCTCACTCTCGTCATCTGAGTCTCATCCTGACTTTGCCAGCGCTGTTTATAACGCTTTTGAGTTTAGCAATTTGGCTACCTTGGCTGATTGCTTGATTAGGAGAGTGGCTAAAAGCCTACAAAATGGCATCTACACAAAAGAAGAGTGCTAATTCACACCCGTGGTAGAGGCTTTGCGTTTAAAGTTTCCGTATAGTGTATCGAACAACACGTAAATTTACGTAAGCGATCGCGATCGCTTAATCCGGATTAAGCGATCGCAAACGTGTAGAGATCGGTAGCACTACGCAGCTTTTTCAAAAGCTTGATAGTAGCCATACTGAATCAGGGCATTAACAGAGGTGCGATGGGACTGATGCACAAAATTCCAGAAGACACTTCTCACTGGACGGACTACTCACAAGAAATGCTAAGCAGGACTCAACAACAAGTAATGCCCTGGGCATGGATTGAGCAAGCATCAGTAACCCGGACTGAGGATTTTGAACAAAGCCAAACAGATGCGACTTCCCAACCGTCACTCCTACATTTAGATTCGACGCTAGAAGAATTAACGCTCTACGACGCTAGTATCGAGTCGGAACGTGCCGTAGAGGAAGCAATCCAGATTTTTGAAGCGAACCCATTGCTTCCTGGCATGATTATTACCGAACAAGGTAATTTCGTCGGAATGATTTCGCGACGGCGCTTCTTTGAATCTATGCGCCGTCTCTACAGCTTAGAGTTATCTTCCCCGCCCTCTCTGAAGGCACTCTACAGCATTGCCCGATGTGAGATTTTAGTATACGATCGCAACACTTCCATTGTCGAGAGTGTACAGCAGTCCTTACAGCGATCGCCTGAACTCATTTACGAACCGATCGTCGTGCAACTGCAATCGGGAATTTGCAGACTCTTAGACGTACATCAGTTACTCATTGCTCAATCGCAGATTCATCAACAGGCAGCAGAAGCACTGCGGCAATCAGAAGCTCAATCCAGAGAGAAAACAACCCAGTTAGAGCAAACCCTGCTTGAACTCCAGCGCACTCAAGCCCAACTGATTCAGACGGAAAAAATGTCTGGGTTGGGACAAATCGTTGCCGGTATCGCCCACGAAATTAATAACTCTGTCAGCTTTATTTACGGCAATCTCACCCATGCCAGCGAGTATGCCTACGACTTGCTGCACTTGCTGCACCTGTTTATCCAGCACTATCCTCAGCCAGTGCCAGAGATACAAGCAGAGATGGAAGACATTGACCTGGATTTTCTGAGGTCAGATTTGCCGAAACTTCTATCTTCAATGCAGGTAGGTGCAGAACGGATCTCTGAGATTGTTCTTTCCCTGCGGAACTTCTCCCGACTCGACGAAGCAGAAGTGAAGTGTGTCAATATTCACGAAGGCATCGACAACACGCTCCTGTTTCTACAAAATCGGCTCAAAGGCAGAGGTATACGCCCTGATATTGTGGTTCAAAAAGACTATGGCGACCTTCCTTTTGTAGAATGCAATGCTGGGCAACTCAACCAAGCATTCATGAATATCTTCTGCAATGCAATTGAGGCACTAGAAAAGGAAATTAGTCACAGACAAGGAAATACCCATCACCCATTACCGATAATTCGGATTTGCACGGAAGTCGGAGATAACAATCAAGTTGTAATTCGGATTGCAGACAACGGCATTGGAATGACATCTGAGGTACAGCAACGATTATTCGATCCTTTCTTTACGACCAAACCTATCGGCAAAGGAACTGGCTTAGGGTTGTCAATTAGTTATCAAATCGTGGTAGAAAAACACAGCGGTCAATTGACCTATATTTCCGAAACGGGGAAAGGAACAGAGTTTGCGATCGCGATTCCGATTCAGCAGTACAATTCATCCGCTACTCTGTCTCAGTGCGCCTGAGCCAAAATTGCTGCTTGTCTTTTTCTAAACCTTTTTAACTCAATTGTTATGGCAATCCTATTGGAGTGTGGATGCTAGTAGTTCAGATCCCCAACTTCTTTCTCGAAGTCGGGGATCTCGCCTTCACGAATCATTCAGGCTTGCGATATCAAAGTATAGGTACAGTGGATTTCTGTTAGCTGCCTCATTTCAAATTTGGTAGATTTCCCGCAAGAGAAAACCGCTTCCTCTATCTACCCACATTTCAGGGAGGAGAGATAGAGCCAGAGACTTAGACTTGCTTTGGATTTTGGGAAATTGCGAGTAATCAATCGGATTGGATATTACTACCTAATTAGGCAGATTAATTTAACATTAGTACAACTCTTTAGATAGACGAGCCAAGAAAATAATAGAGGTAGGGTTTTAACAAAGAGTTTCAAGAAATATGTCTTTAGGCTGCTAACTGACGTAACTGATTGAAGGTCAATTTTTTTACAACCAACATTTGTTCGCTTTTGGCAAGAAAGCTGCCAAAGTCAGAATTTTTTAGCCTAAGTTCAGGATATTCCCATGAGTACGCAAAATCAGAAACATTCGGTTAAAAAGCTTGTTAGCTTGATGAGCGTTGCTGGCGCTAGTGTTTTCCTCAGTTTTCCAGCATTAGCCCTCATCAATTCCAACTCTAGTACGAGAAGCCAACAATTATTAGCTCAGAGTACTCCAGGTGGGGCACAAACAAATCCATCTGGCGCTGGTGCTAACCAACAAACTCCCGGTGGTACTGGTACGGGTACTAACCAACAAATTCCCGGTGGTACTGGTACGGGGACGAACCAACAAACTCCCGCCGGTACTCGTACTGGGCAACCTAACTATGAGGTAATTAGCCCAGGAGTTGTGCAACAGAATCCGGCAGGTGCGGGCACTACCCAGCAAACTCCAGCAGGAACTGGCACTGGTACAACTCAGCAAACTCCAGCAGGAACTGGCACTGGGCAACAAACTCCAGCAGGTGCGGGTACTACCCAGCAAACTCCAGCAGGCACGGGAACTGGTACAACTCAACAAAATCCAGCCGGAACTGGCGCTGGGCAACAAACTCCAGCAGGCGCGGGTACAACTCAGCAGAATCCCACAGGTACAGGTACAGGTACTGGGCAACAAACTCCAGCAGGTGCGGGAACTGGTACAATTCAGCAAAATCCAGCCGGTACAGGTACTGGACAACAAACTCCAGCAGGTGCGGGAACTGGTACAACTCAGCAGAATCCGGCAGGTACAGGTACAGGTACTGGGCAACAAACTCCAGCAGGGGCGGGTACAACTCAGCAGAATCCAGCCGGAACTGGGACTGGGCAACAAAATCCAGCAGGAACGGGCACTACTCAGCAGAATCCCGCAGGTAATACTCCAGGGGCTACGCAACGGAGTGGTCAGCAGGGGAATTATACTCAGTACATGAGACTTGGGTACGCTGCAACCCAACAAAGAGATTACCAAACTGCTTTGATTAACTTTAGAAGGGCACTTAATCTACGTCCTGGGGATTCGTATGCGACACGAGCGATTAGCAATGTAGAAAGCTATCTTCAACGCAGTCGTTAGTTAAATCTTCGGTGATGATCGGCAAACAGGGAGTCGCGATCGCGACTCCCTGTTTTTTAGATCTATTCTGCCTGACGTGCGATCGCTTCCTACCAGTCTGTCATCGGAAGCTCAACGCTTACGCAGCGCTAGTGCGGGTGCGAAGTTTGTCAATCGTCACGGCGATAATAATCACAAGACCTTTAACAACCAACTGCCAGAAAAATGACACGTTCATCAGGGTTAACCCATTGTTGAGGAGGGCAATAATTAAAGCACCCAGTAAAGTCCCCCAGATGGTGCCAATGCCACCCGTGAAGCTGGTTCCTCCTAAAATTACGGCAGCGATCGCATCGAGTTCGTAGCCTTGCCCTAACATACCCGTCGCACTGTAGAGGCGCGAGGCGCTCATCACTCCGCCTAAACCGGAAAGCAACCCACTCACACCATAAACAAATAACAGCACCCGACTCACCTTAATTCCTGTTAGTCGTGCTGCCCGTATGTTACCGCCTACGGCGTAAATATGCCTTCCCAATACTGTCCGTCTTAAGACAAACCAACTTGCGACAACGGCAAGCAAAGCAATCACAACTAGCCAGGGAATGGGGCCAAGATAATTGTTGCCTATCCAAGCAAAATTTAGATTTCGATTGAGAACGGTCGTGCCATTAGCAACTAAGTAAGCAACACCCCGCAACGCTGTATAAGAACCAAGGGTGACGATAAAAGGTGGCAAACCTAAATAGGCAATCAACGACCCATTTAGTAAGCCTAGACCTAATCCTGCTAATAGGGCGGCTGGTATGGCGAGCAAACCAAGACCGGGGATCAACGAGACAAGCACCCCGACAACTGCGGTTACGCCCAAAATTGACCCCACAGAAAGGTCAATTCCTCCGGTCAAAATAACGAACGTCATTCCGGTCGCTAGCACGATGTTGATCGATGCTTGCCGAATGACATTAATCAGATTTCCGGGCGAAAGAAAGCTTGGCGTAACAATTGAAAAAATTATACAGATTGCAACCAAAATCGGGAGGATGCCAGCAACCTGAATGAAATTTTTCCAAGCTTGACGATTACTCGCTTTAGAGCGATCGCTCGTTCCATTTCTGGTGGTTCTTACTTCTGTTTGACTCATGATTTTGCTACCTCTCTTGCCCCTGTGGCATAACCCATGATGTTCTCTTGTGTAATTGCTTCCCCAGTTGAGCCGCCTACTTCACCAACCAGGCTTCCCGCACGCATCACCAAGACGCGATCGCTCATTCCCACGATTTCCGGCAGTTCGCTGGAAATCATCAAAATGGCTACACCTTTTGCTGCCAGATCGCTAATAATGCGATAAATTTCGCTTTTCGCGCCGATGTCAACGCCGCGCGTAGGTTCATCGAGCAAAAGTACCTTGGGATTAATTGCCAACCAACGGGCTAGCAATAACTTCTGCTGATTTCCCCCAGATAAATCCATTGCCCTGATGCTTGGGCTGGCAAGACGAATCCCTAAGTTGCTAACGGCATCAGCCACAATTTTAAAAAGGGATTTTGAGTTGATGATGCCAGAGGTTGCCTCTCGTCCAAGAACATTCATAGTGATATTTTCACCAGAACTTATCTCCAGAAATAGACCGAGATCCTTACGATCTTCTGGGACATAGGCAATTCCCGCTTTAATTGCATCATCGGGTGTCGAGATATTGAGAGAACGACCTTCCAGTTTTATTTCACCGCTAGCCTTTCGGTCAGCACCAAAAATAAGACGAGCAATTTCAGTTCTGCCTGCGCCAACCAAGCCTGCTAAACCAACAATTTCCCCAGCATGCAGTTTAAAACTCGCAGATTTTACCTTGCGCCCATCACTTAAATTCTTTACCTCAAGGACTACTGAGCCAGGATGGGTTTGACGCTTATGTTCGTATAAATCCTGTAAAGAACGACCCACCATCATTTCTACTAAGCGAGGGGCGGAAATTTCACTCCTCTCCAGAGAGCCTATATACCCGCCATCTCGAATCACGCTAACGCGGTCAGCAAGCGCATAAATCTCTTCCATCCGATGGCTAATGTAAATAATCGCAATCCCTTCATTCCGCAAGCGGCGAACAACCTCAAAAAGTTTCTCTGTCTCTCGGTCTGAAAGCGCTGCTGTCGGCTCATCCATTACTAGAATGCGGCTCTTGTGTTTGAGCGCCCTAGCAATTTCAACTTGCTGCTGTTCTGCAATGGAAAGGGTTGAAACCAGGTCGCCCGCATCAAAACTCGCGTCGAGGTTTCTCAATACCTCAGATGCTTGATGCCGCATTCCGTCTCGGTCAATGAAGGTGCCTCCTTTCTTAAGCTCGCTCCCCATAAAAATGTTTTCAGCAACAGTCAGATTTGGGGCGAGATTAAGCTCTTGATAAATAATGGCTATACCCAAATCTCTGGCTTGACCTGGGTCTGTCATCTTAACAGCTTGACCGTCAATTCTGATTTCCCCTGCATCGGCTATATAGGCTCCAGCCAGGATTTTCATCAGCGTACTCTTGCCTGCACCATTTTCACCCATAAGGGCATGAACTTCCCCAGGATAAATAGTGAGATTTACATCATGCAAGGCGGTGAAACCATTAAAGGTTTTTGTAATTCCTTGCATTTCGAGTACGGGTTTAGTTTTTATTGAGGGTTGAGTGCTACTTGCCATCAGAAATCCCTGTAATGTTTGTGAAAATACGATTCAAATTGATGGATTATCAAGTCATAAATTGGTGCAATTAACGACAAAAACTTGGTTATTCACTTGTCCAGCCTTTATGCTGATTCACGTTTTCACGAGTAACCAACGTGACTGGAATGAGAATGTCTGGATTGGCAGGCTTGTTCCCTTTGATAATGTCATTCCCGACCTCAACTGCCTTGGCTGCCATGCGAAAGGGGTCTTGAGCCGCAGTCGCAACAAATAAACTATTTTCCTGCTTGAGCGCATCTAGAGCTTCGGGTGCGCCATCGACGCCAACAATAAAGAACTCTTTCCGTTGTGCTTGGGTAGCAGCTAGCTCCGCACCAATCCCACAAGGGTCATTAATTGCAAAAACGGCATCAATTTTTGGGAAGGATGTGAGCAAATCGCTCATGACTCTCAATCCCCCATCACGGCTACCTTCTGCATTCTGATCTTTTGAAAGGATCTTGATATTGGGATATTTGGAAAATACGCTCAGACATCCTTGGACTCGCTCAACAACTGAAGCAACAGGAGGTCCGTTGATAATTACAACATTGCCTTGACCCTTCAATCGATCGGCAATGTATTGACAACTTACTTCACCTGCTTGCACGTTGTTGGAGGTAACAGTGGCATCAACACCTCCTTCAGCGGCAGTATCAACTGCAATGATTGGAATTCCTGCTTGTTTAGCTTTTTCAACCGCTGCAAAAATCCCCTTACTGTCAGCAGCATTAAGTATAATCATGCTGACATCTGAGGCAATGAAATTTTCAATTTGATTAAATTGCTGATTTAAATCGTCCCCGCTAGAGACGAGCGTTGTGCTGACGTCCCCACCGCCAATTCTCTTAGCTGCCGCCTCTGCACCCTTACCAACTTGTACAAAGAAGGGGTTGCCGAGATCGCGCACTGTGACAGCAACGGATGAAAGTTCTGAACTATTTTGTTGGCTGTTTTGAGCGTTCCGGGGAGCTGATGTGCAACTCACAAGAGCGCTACTAGCTAGACTAAAAAGACTCAATGCGATCGCTACTCGTTTCACCTTAAACTCCAATGAATGCTCATTTGGAAAGAGTCGCGCGAATAATAGCCTGCAAACCCAACAGCAATCCTTGTCGGATCTAAGCTTTAATCCCTAACGTTTTAGGCAAAAAGCTCTCCAAGTCTAGGGTTAGACCATTTTTTTCTTTCTTGCTAGTAAAATTTTCTCGATCCGCTTGGTAGAAGGCTTATTTAAAGAAAAATCTTCAGGAATACCCTCCTTATTTCCTCTTAAGAAGAGTTAGTTTTTCCTAAAAAGTATTAAAATTTGTGTAAGCATTCTAGGGTTTCAAAGCTAGAGAAAACTTTTTAGCAAAAGCCACTAAAGGTTTTGTTTAAAGGCTTGCAGAGTCTTCTTCTATTGAACTCACGATATTGTATATATTGCGACTTAAATACTGAGTTAGCATCAATCTCAAGATAGAGGCAAGACATTTAAAACAAGCAATCTCATTGAGTTTTGTGTATTAATTCTGATAAAAATTATTGGGATTATTTGTTAAATTCTTAATAGTAGACTAAAGTAGTTATAGCTAGGCAATATCGGCTTGTAAATAATTAATAATTTTTTGCTTTAAAGTATCTGATTTAAGGTAACTAGACAGGAAACTTTTAAAAAAGCTGGTATTGCTCAGACGCCTCATATTAGATCCAAACGCCATAATTGCAGAAATGTTTGACTAAGGGGTTATCAAACATTCATGACAAGTTATATAGATGTGGTTACTTGTGTATTAATCGAAATTTTCGTTTTGGAGCGATCGCTCCCATCGTTGAGCTGGGTTGATGAAAACCCAAGTATGCATCTACTGCTTTGTGATTGATGCTCGTTGCGAAAATTGACTGAGGCGGTCACGAATGTCAAAGGGAAGCAGCCACGATCTTCTTGTAGTGACTGGTTTTGAGCGCCTCCTAACTCTATCAACCGTTCAAGTTGACCATTAGATTTTGTCTATAGTGCGCCTATAGTGTGTTAGTTACCGAACCGCATAAATCCTGACACTATGGCATGAGTTAAGCATGAAGTACGAGCATGTCTTACAACACAGTGAAGAAGACTGCGGAGCGGCGTGTCTTGCTGCGATCGCGAAACACCACGGGCGGACTTTTACGCTCAACCGCATCCGTGAAGCTGTAGGCACTGGGCAGCTAGGAACCACATTGCTAGGACTCCGGCGGGGTGCAGAAGCACTCGGTTTTAATGCCAGAGCAGTGAAAGCTTCACCACAGATTCTTGACAAATTGAAGCAAGCACCGCTACCAGCCGTTATTCACTGGAAGGGGTACCACTGGGTTGTTTTATACGGGCAACACCGGAAAAAATATGCGATCGCCGATCCCGCTGTCGGCATCCGTTACCTCTCCAAAAACGAGCTAGCGGCAGGCTGGACAAATGGCATCATGCTGTTACTAGAGCCAGACTCCGTCCGCTTTTCTGCCCAAGTTGATGATAAAGTTGGCGGTTTTGGGCGTTTCTTTAAACCCGTCTGGGCTTACCGAGGGATTCTGGCTGAGGCATTTATCATTAACCTTGTCTTGGGGTTGCTTTCCCTGACATCCCCCTTCCTCATCCAAATCCTCACCGATGATGTGCTGGTTCGGGGGGATACCCAGCTCCTAACGGGTGTCGTGACTGCTGTTATGGTGATGAACGTTGTATCCAGTAGCCTCAGACTGGTGCAATCTAACCTAATCGCCCATTTTTCTCAACGGCTCCAATTAGGCTTAGTTTTAGAATTTGGCAGAGCAATTTTGCGTTTGCCGCTTTCCTATTATGAAGCTCGTCGCAGTGGCGAAATTGTCAGCCGCTTGCGAGATATTCAAGAAATTAATCAGTTAGTTTCTCAAGTCGTTGTTAGTTTGCCGAGTCAGCTATTTATTGCCATCGTTTCTTTTAGTTTGATGTTGTTCTACAGCATCAAACTAACAAGTGTTGCTGTGTGCATTGCTGTTGTTATGACAATTTCCACAATTATTTTCCTACCGACACTGCAACAAAAAACTCGGAGCTTATTAGTCTTAGAAGCAGAAAATCAAGGCATTTTAGTTGAGACTTTTAAAGGGGCACTGACGCTCAAAACGACTACATCTGCACCGCAATTTTGGGAAGAATTTCAGAGTCGCTTCGGTCGCCTTGCTAATATCACCTTCCGGACAATTCAGATTGTCATTATCAACAGTACCTTTTCTGGATTAGTTTCTAGTATTGGTAGCGTCATTTTACTTTGGTTTGGCAGTAGCTTGGTGATTAGTAAAGAATTAACTATTGGGCAACTGTTAGCTTTTAACGGCATGAATGGAAACTTTCTAGCGTTTATTGGGGCAGTCGTGGGATTTGTCGATGAACTCACTCGCGTTCAAACCGCCACCCAACGTCTTACGGAAGTAATTGACTCTACACCAGAAAATCCGGTTGATGACAAAAGACCCTTTGCTAAAATTCCGGGAGATGCAGATATTATTTCCACAAATCTCAACTTCCACCACGCTGGCAGAACTGACCTTTTAGAAGATTTTTCGCTAACAATTCCTGGAGGAAAAGTTATTGCACTCATTGGTAAATCTGGCTGCGGTAAAAGCACCCTGGCGAAGTTAATCGCTGGATTATATTCACCACATTCTGGAAATCTCCGCATTGGCATGTATAATTTGCAAGATTTATCACTTGATTGCTTGCGACAACAGGTGATTCTCGTTCCTCAAGAGCCTCACTTTTGGAGTCGCTCAATTGTGGAAAACTTCCGCTTAGGTTCCCCTCACGTTGCATTTGAACACATTGTGAGAGCTTGCCAGATTGCGGGTGCAGATGAATTTATCAGCAAGCTACCCGACAAATATCAAACCGTTTTGGGTGAATTCGGGGCAAATATTTCTGGCGGACAGCGGCAACGATTAGCAATTGCCAGAGCGATTGTAAACGAGCCGCCAGTTCTGATTTTAGATGAATCCACGGGGGGACTCGATCCGGTGAGCGAAGCGCAAGTTTTAGAGCAGTTGCTGTCTCACCGCCAAGGCAGAACCACCATTTTAATTAGCCACCGCCCCAGAGTAATTAATCGAGCTGATTGGATTGTTTTTCTGGAGCAAGGTCGCTTGAAATTGCAAGGTTCTCTGGAGGAGCTACAAGCCCAAACTGGCGCTCATTTGGACTTTTTGATTCCCTAAAGTGAAATGATTATTTTACAGAGGCATTGGTGAGGTTAACATTGCTGGCAGAGGATGCGGAGAGGCTTTTTATGGTAACATTCGCCGTGGCGGATGTCGTGTTGTCGCCTAAGAAAATCAGGTTGGAAGTTGTGTAAGGGTTGAGATATCCGGGAGGCGGTGTAAATCCGGTATATTGACGCAGATTGCCTTGCAAAACAGGAAAGGTAGAACCGTTCATAAACAGTTGATACTGGTTGTCTTTTACATACAATACATAGTTATTCATCGTTTTCTGGACGTTGAAAGTTACTTTCTCGCCTTGAGTAAAACCAACGTTTTGCGCCCAGATGCTATTTTGCCAGAAACCTAATTCCAGCCCATAAGGTTGCGTTTCACCAGAGACGCCATTGCTCATCACAATCAGACTGAAGCCTGCACGATTGTTGTTGAGGTGAGTTTCTGAACTCACCTTGACGCTGAAACTGATGCTATATCCGGTACTGCGGTCAAGCAGCACTGGCGATACTTTGAAGTAGCCTGCTTGATTACTGGTATTACCCGTATTCAAAATAGTGCCTTCAGTGGAAGGCGTTGCAGTCGGTACAGGAGACTTAAAAGCATTTTCTTTATATTCCCATCCTTGTTGAGCGGGCGTTTGATTTGGCTGTGATACGCCGTCGTAAAGAGGAACGGCGTTAGCAGAAGTGGCTCCCATCGCTAAGGTAAAGCCAACAGTAAGGGCGGCTAGAGTTTTTTTCATGAGTTTGTTTCCTTTGATGACCATCTCGTAAGTAAAAAGCCGATGTTTATAATTTTTTTGCGGGTTGGACTAGCATGAGAATGCAGGTTGTCTTTGAGCTTTAACGCCAAAATTGGCTCAGGAGATTTTGGATGGTACTTAAGACAGAAGACAGAAAAAATTAGTAGTTGCGGGATTTTTAATTGTCATTGCTACCTGTTTCTCCTACCTACCACTTCCAAAAACGTTCATCGCTTAACAAACCTGCAACACCTTACAGGGGCGAGACAAAGCTTCTAAAAACTTCATAACTGGAAGCGATCGCTCTCATACATCTCATAAAGTCGATGCATAACGCTAGGAACTCTTGAATTCCTAATCAATCCTGATTCCAGATACTTTACATCTTGCACCTACCAAATCAAAGCTCTGCCTTGATTCCTCTCGTTCTCTAGGCTGACGCTTAGAAACGAGGGGTAGATGGATTGTTGCCTTCCCAGTTCCCAGAGTAAGGTGCAAAATGTCCGTGTTCCCTACCCTACACTCAAATATCCAAATTCAACGAACTGTAGCTTCGCCACTGAAATGAGTAGATTTCACCGCTGATCTGAGGATATTGCTATCCGTATTATCACCGATGAAAGAATCCTTTACCCTAAATTCATAATTTAGAGGCTTTAAATGAAGTTTTTGTGAATTAAGCGCGATCCTGCAAGCGATCGCATCATTTTCTGATATTAATCGTGAGCCAGAATCACTTGTTAATATTATCTAGCCGAAGTTTTTTCCTTAAAAACAGTAACGATTTACTACAGAAATTACAACTATCAACTATCTATCGATATATATAGCAGTTCTCACTTTGTTTCGATATCTACTCGTAACCTCACCCCTAACCTCTTCTCTGAAATTGAGGAGGAGCAGGGGTGGGTTTATGTACTGCTTCCAAACAAGAATTCTGATATTTTAGCTAAGACCGAGCTAAGTAGGATGGACAATCCTGAACGTAGACAAGTGCTATTTGAGTGGAGCTTTAATTAAAACCTAGAAGGTGTCCAATTGCTTTGAAGATACTCAGATAAAAATTCCCCTCCATCGGTCGAAACAATACAAATTGTCCAGGAGTTCCAAAAAAGGGTCTGAGTGTCCAACCTAATTGACAGCCAACTAAAGCATAAAGAATTAACCAAAATTTCAGAACTCTGGTACGAGTTTCTTGTGCTGATTCGCTATCTTGTACGGACATAAACTGTATTCCCTGATAGAGGAAAGTGACGCCAGTCAATCCGGTGAGAGCAAAAATACCCACATTTAACAATACAAAAAATTGGTAGTTGTGGGCGGTCAACAGAAAAACTAGCGCTACGGGTGCCAAGCTAAATTCTAGAACGCTAATCACGGCGACAGAGGTCAGAAGCATGGCAAAATACTGCCCGATACTTTTACTTGAGCCAAAAAGAATGCTGAAAAAATATAAAGTTGGCAAGCAAAGAATCAGCGTGATTAAGTAGAAGCAGGGAAGTTTAACAGCAGAGGACAATGCTTGTAAAAAACTATGAGATGAACCGATAATTGCCCCATAGGCAGCAAAAAAGAGGGAACTACAAACGAGTAGAGAGGTGATTTTACTGGGAAGTCTCACGCCTTGACGAATTTCTTCCATAAATCCTTGGCGATCGCGTAGCAGCCCCATTAAAACGGTAAAGTAGTGGGTGGTTTGAAATTCTTGTTTAATCATGGTGCGATCTTTTGACTCAGAGCCAAGAGAGGTTCAATAATAAACTGGGGATGATCTACATTCCTTAACCTCGCTTTTTCGAGTTGAGCCGGAAATATTTAGAGATTGGCTTGTTCGCAGTCCTGAAAAACGTGAGAATCGCAAGTCTTCTACAAAAATCTATAGTGGAATCGCGCTGACTTCAGCCCTGAACTAAAGTTAGGGATAAGAGCTAAAATCAGTTGAAATTGGCCCAAATACTGGGGAAACAAAGGCTTTCAACCTGTTTTAAGCTTTAGCTTTAAGGTGAGAGATTTATCTCAAGGCTCTTATATATCAGTACCATTCATCTATGGTGAATCGTCTTGATGTCTGCCTTTGAGGAGAAAGCTTTTCATCTCCCCTTTGCCTTTTACCTGGATAGTTCCCCGTTCCTGAAACTGGTACTTATGCCGTAAGCGTTCATAAGTTGCTCCTGTCACTTGAATGCAACCCGCAATGCCTTGGGATTCCATACGGCTAGCAATATTCACCGTATCGCCCCACAAATCGTAGATAAACTTTTTCGTGCCAATAACGCCTGCAACGACGGGACCCGTATTAATCCCAATTCGGATGGTGTAGTGTTGAGGGCGAGAGGTAGACAATGCTTCGCCAATCTTGGTACTTAAGCAAGTCATTTCCTCCAGCATATCCAGTGCCATTTCCGCGATCGCTTCCGCGTGATCTTCTGAAGGCATTGGCAGTCCTCCTACCACCATATAAGCATCTCCAATTGTCTTAATTTTCTCCAAACCGTGGCGATCTGCCAGTCGATCGAAGGCTGAGAAAATCTGATTGAGCAACTCAACCACATCAGTTGGGGAAATCCGAGCCGAAAGCTCAGTAAAACCAACAATGTCAGCAAACAATACCGTCACATCGGCAAAGTTTTCCGCAATCGTGCGCTGTTCCTGTTTTAATCGATGGGCGATCGCTTCTGGAAAGATATTTAGCAGCAGACGCTCAGATTTTTCCTGTTCTGCTTGCAAATTTTTTAAAGCAGTGGCGAAGATATTCGCAATCACCCCAGATAGCAACACCGCCGTCAATACTGTCATCGCTTGCAGTACCGTAGCTAGCGTGCTGGTTCGGGCGATTTCAAGGCGCGATCGCTGTACGTCAGCATTTGCCAACCCAATTACTTTAGTGGAAACACTTGCCGCTTGCTCGTCAAAAGTGCTGATTTTGCTTCTAATTTGAGCGTCGAGGTTGATAATTTCTCGGATCGCTAACTCGTAAGCATTCAGATACTCCCACGCCGCCGCCTTCTGAGTGGCATTGAGTTGGGGTGCTTGTTGAATTCCCTGGCGCAAACGTTCCACCGCCTCATACACCGCCTGGATTTTGTCCTCCTGACGGTTGGAGAGATATTCTTTCTCCACCGACTGCATTTCCCGATATGAAATCATCAACTCCGAACTGGCAGAGAGTTGCAGCGTGTCGTGCAATAGCCGCGAATTTTGCTCTAACCGCGCCAGCACCCCCACATCATCGATTCCCAGCGTCCCCACCAACGCCACAGCTTCTTTAAAGCTGCTAGCATAGCGCTCGACAAGCTCTACATAAGCCACCAATTCCGGATTGCTCCGACGCAAAGCATCGCTAACCTTCCCACCATTGAGTAACTCTTGCAACTGGCTGCTGATATCTAGGGCTTTGTCAATTTGCTCCCGATGCGCCTGGACATAATCCTGGCTAGCGCTGGAAAATCCCATAGAAGGCCAGCTCAAAAAAAAGTCTTTTTCCAGTTGGCGGGCGTCCTGTAAGGCGGCATCCATCTGAAATACTTTTGCCTGCACCTCAATGCTGGTGAGAATCGCCGCTTCTGTCTCTCGCACCACTGCATTCAGCGACAGCCAGCTCGTCATCGCGACTTGTGTAATCAGCAGCAGCAGCGCCACAACTGCCCAAGTAAACTTGCTGGTAATGCTCAAGCGATGCCAGAGTTTACCTAAGGATAAAGGATGAAGTCTCAAGCGTGAAGTATCAAGTGTAAAATTTCCTCTTTTAGGCTTCATCATGCTTGCCTCTATGGTTTCTTTTACCCTTACCGAAGGGCTTCACCCTAGATTCTTCAGGCTTCTGTAATCGCCTCCGGAGCCATATTTCCAAGCTTGGAGGAAGCGATCGCAGTAGTATCGAGGCAGTGGCGGTAACGTCTTCGTCCACGGTTGCAGGGCGGTTGCTAGAGGATATAAAGCCGTGTAAATTCCCAAGTTTAGGTAGTGAACCATCCAATCTAGCAGCATCGGGATTCCCACTAAGGGAATAATTCGAGCCACTAATCCGGGGTAAGTGACGGCTGTTTTTAACAGGGTTTTTGATAAAGCGGGAAACTGGACAACATCTTGTAAAAATGGGCGTAATACCTCGTCTCCCAGCTGTGCCATTGCTTGAAATACGCTAGAAAGCAACTGGTTGATTTGATTTGAGTCAACTTTTTGCTCGATTCCCACGCCCATTGTTTTTTGAAACAGCCAGGTTACAGCAATATTTGGCTGATAAGGTTGCAAAAGTGCCAAAGCATTCTTGTCGAGAGCATCTATTTGTAAAGCCTCGTGAATGCCTTCTGTTAACCGTTTCAGGTGCCGCGCCATCGCCCCAAACCCGCCAAAGCTGACGGGAGATTGGTTGCCACTGCTATCTCCTACGGGCAGAATGCGACTCCAAGGCATCTTTAATGAGTTGCGGTAAGAGGGAAAGAAGCCAAATAGCGCTCGTTGAAATTGCAGTTGGGACACTTCCACGCCTTGATATTCGGGCAACAGGCGCAGGTATTCTTCAAAGAAGAACTCTAAACTGGGACGGCTGGGGTGAGCATCCAGGTAAGTAAATAGATAAGTCGTTCTGCCATCTCGTGCTGGGAAAGCTTCCCAAAAGTATTGGCATTGATTTTGAATCGATGTGAAAGTTGCGATCAGATCGCCGGTTTCGTTACTAGGAAAGCCTTTGGCGCAACTCCCCACGACTAAGCAGACGCCTTCCGGTTTTTCTCCCTGTCGCGCTTGCTGAACAATGGGTGAAAAATGTCCCATCGCATCGATTAATAACCGCGTTTTCAAGCCGCCGGAGGCTTCCACCCTGATGCCATCTGGGTGAACCACTGCCCCTTCAAAGGGAGTGTTTTCAAACAACTGTCCGCCAGCAGCCAGAAACTTTGATTTGAGGGTGTCTAGGAGAAAAACGGGATCGACGCCGATATTCAGAACATCGCGCACCCATACCTCAGAACCGCCTAAAAAGCTGACGCGGGCGGGATTATACTCGGTTGCGATCGCTTGCTCTAATTCCGCTTCAGTCAGTAGATTCAGTTCTAAAAATACTTCTAATTCTTGACGGGAGATATTCCACTCTTGATCTCTACCGCGCAATATTCCTCTTTCAATTAAGGCAACTCGCCACCCCAATTGAGCTAAAGCAGCACCGATTAAAATTCCCAAAGTGCCGCCACAGATTACCACGTCCCAGTCTACGCTTCCTAGAGGTTCTTGGCTTTCTTTCACTACCATCGGAATCGGTGTAGTGTCTTTCTTGATGCCTTGCCAAAGGCTATCGGCTTTACGCAGTCCGAGGAGAGGATTTCCCGGTACCTGAGATAGAATCTGTTCGGTTAGGCTCATGGATATTTGCAAAAGATGCTCCCAATCCATCCTAATCGGCAAGAGTTCTCAAGCTTGAGGGTTTTGGCTTGATGCGCTTTATGTAACCAGATTTCAGAGTCAATAAAATTGCTGTTTAAGTAGAATTACTTTCGACACATGATAAAAAGCGCTATCGCCTAATGTCACAGCAGATTTTACAGCCTCGATTACCGCTTCCTCCACCGCTGATGATGTCGGAAGAAGGTTCGTTTGCAAACATGACGCTTCTGAAGCGAATGCCTGCGATCGGGCAGCGAGCGATCGCTGAAAACGACTTTCCGGCGTCGATTGTAGACAACCTGGAAACTTTGATCCGAGACTTGCCGAACGGAATCGTGCGATCGCTCAAAGATGACAATGGCCCAGATTTGGCTGCGTGGACAACATATTTGGCTCCTTTTCTGGGGAAGCGTTGGATAGACATTCCCTGGTTATTTGCAGAGTTATACTTTTTCCGGCGGATTGTGGAAGCAACCAATTACTTTCTGCCAGGATCGAGCCAAGGCGTCGATCCCTACGGATTGCAAAAACGCTTGGGTTTAGAAACGGCAATGGATTCAATCCGGGCAATTGCCGCTAGGATTGGGCATCATACAAGCGCTCGCCATACTCGTTTAATCCCACTGCTCTATTTTTCACTGTGGGGCAACCGCGCCGATCTCAGCCTTTGGCCTATTGAGGCTGGAGAAAGCGATCGCAGCCGTCAGGAAATTCAGCACGAAGAGGCTCATATTTTGGTCGATGATACACCCATCATTGCGGACAGGATTGCCAGCCTTGATGGGGGAAGAATTGACTTCATCGTCGATAATGCTGGTTTTGAACTCGTCTGCGATTTGTGGTTGGCAGATTTTCTGCTAACCACTCAGGCGGCTGAGATTTCCCTGCACCTGAAGCGGTATCCTATCTTCGTCTCAGATGCGACCATTCAGGATCTGCACCACACTTTAGAGGTTTTGGCTGCTGACGTTGATGGGGAAGTGCGATCGCTTTCTCTGCGCTTGCAAGACGCTATCGCTTCCGGTCGTTTGCGATGCTATGACGATTTATTTTGGACAATGCCCTTGCCTTTCTGGGAAATGCCCGAAGCTTTGCGACAAGAGTTAGCACCCGCCAGCCTAATTTTTATTAAAGGAGATGCTAACTACCGCCGCTGTTTAGGCAATCGCCAGTGGGACTTTACCACCCCTTTTCAAGACATTGCGTGCTACTTCCCTGCGCCCTTAGTAGCACTCCGCACGCTCAAATCGGAACTGGTGGCAGGTTTACAGCCAACTCAGATAAAAACACTTTCTGCTGAAGATCCTCAATGGTTAACCAATGGACAGCGAGGCGTCATCCAGTTCGTTGACTTCGCCGGTTAGAAGCGATCGCGAAAAGTTGCCCATACCGACTACGCACACAAAGCCGACTGCATTATTACAACCAACGGTATCAAATGCTAATCTCCCAAAAGTGGGAGGAAAAGCTGTTTTTATTTACGTAAGTTTTAAGCACGGCACAAGTTTCCAACGCTTCAAAGTTTATTTTGAGGGCAACATCATGACTGTAGGTGCAAACAACCAACCAATGCAACCTCAAGACCAATCCCTGTTTGCAGAACTATCCGAACAGGAACAAGAGGCAGTGGCTGGAGGTTTAGATTTATTCAGTTTTGACTTTGACGATTTGAAGGCTGAGATTCCCAATGGCACTCTCAATCTCAGTCCATTTAACATCAGTTTCACGATTGACGATACCAGCTATACAGCTCAACTAACAGAACCAGCAACAATATCAATCGTGGATGGAACTTTGACTGGAACTGGAGGAAATTTAACAGTTACTAGCAGTTAAATCGTCAATTTATTCGCTGCAACTATTCAGTCAAACCACATGGCAACCCCCCTATTTTAAAATTAGGGTGGGTTTTTTCATGGTTGACCAAACCCAGGCTCAAGCCACGAGTTTTTCTTTGCCATCAAGTAATAAACGCAGCATTTTTGAAAAGAGCGATCGCAAGGTACTCATCGCATTCCTTTGAAAATCTATTGCTGGTAAGAATCCTTTAATGAAGGATTCTTATCACAGAAAATTTCTTCCAAAACACGTTTTTGATGCCTTGCAGATTCCAGTTCCGTCCTTTAGGCAAAATAAAAAAGATGCGATAGAGCAAAACTGCTCTAGAGACTACTTACAAAAGAATATAGAATTGCAGCTTTTCTTTAAAAAGTGCCCCAATTCCATTGATTCTACCTGAAGAACCAGCTCAATTTTGCCTTAATAATCAATGATTTCAGGAAAAAAAGTTAATCGGACATTACTTTCAATAAGGTTATTGCAGTCCGTTGCCTCCGTCTTCAGGGAGTGTCGCTGGGATCGTTACATAACCACCTTCTTCACCAAGCCACAGGGTGATAAAATACCCCCCCTCATCGTTAACTTCCAGTGGAGTGACAACATTCCCTCCAATCGGTATGCTGCCAGGTGTCGTGGGTGTGTGAAAACCGCCTGTAATGGTGGCAGCTTCCTCATCCGTGAGTTCTTCTAGAAGATTGAACTCCACCGTTCCCAGTTCGGAAAGCGCTAGATCAAAGGGATGGGGCATAAAATCCTCCTAAATTTTCAAGTGTATTGTTGTTAACTAATTAGAGTTTTACTCGGTAGCTTAAATGACCGTACCCCTCTGAGGTAGGGTTTTACATCAAAACAAACACGCTTTCAACCAACGCGACTCCTAATTAATTTAATAATTTTAAAAAATCAACAAAAAGTATTGTGTAAATTTCAGACAACAGGCTGCGCTAGGAAAAAGCGATTAACTGCTCAAATTTTAAACGATGGCAAAGAAATTAAATTTTATTTAAAGTAAATGCAATCATAGTAGAGAACACTCATTCACTGAATGGGACAATCATGCTTAGTGACAGCAACCCCGACTTTCTCCGCCCAGTCTCTAGCGACGAATTTCTTCCTCCCATCAGCCGATGGACAACGCTAGGGGGATTGTTTTTAGTCGGTACTTTTGGGGTAGCTGTGATGCTTGCCGCTTATACGCAGTACAACATTACTGTTAAAGCTGCTGCCGTTGTGCGTCCTATAGGTGAGCTGCGAATCGTGCAAGCTGCAACAGAAGGAACGATTAAAAGCATCTCTGTGAAAGAAAATCAGGTCGTGAAACAAGGGGATGCGATCGCTATCTTGGATAATTCCCAACTCCAGACGAAAAAAAGCCAACTGCAAGGCAATATCCAGAATAACCAACAGCAACTGAGTCAAATCGCAGCTCAAATCAGTGCCCTTGACAGCCAGCAAAAGGCAGAGTGGAACTTGATGAATCGCAACATTGCCTCAGCGCAAGCGGATCTGGGTCGCAATCAACGAGACTATCAAGAAAAGCAAATTACAACGAAGGCAGAAGTGCAAGAAGCACAGGCATCTGTGGATTTAGCAAGGGTGCAGATGAATCAATATCAACAGCTAGCAAATACGGGCGCGATCGCTCAACTGCAAATCAAGGAAAAAGAAGAAGCTTTCAAAGCCGCGCAAGCGAGACTACAACGGGCAAAAGCCATGCTTAATCCCAGTGCGGCACCCGTAGTAATTGCTAACGAGCGAATCGCTCAAGAAAGAGCAACGGGTGAATCTACCTTAGCAACATTGAACAAAGAACGAAAAACCCTGATTCAGCGTCAAATTGAAATTCAAAATCAACTCAACAGCGACACCCGCGAACTCAAACAAATCGGGATGGAACTGCAAAAAAGCGTGATTCGTGCTCCAGCATCTGGCACCATCCTCAAACTAGAACTGCGAAATGCCTCTCAGGTGGTGCGTGCAGCCGAACCAATTGCTCAAATTGCTCCCAGCAACACGCCACTCATCGTGAAAGCGCGGGTAGCGGCTCAGGATATCGGGAAAGTGGCGGTTGGGCAAAAGGTACAAATGCGGGTTTCTGCCTATCCCTATCCCGATTATGGAACTCTCTCCGGAAAAGTGAGCGCGATCGCACCCGATGCGATCGCGCCTGAAAATAATAACGCCAACGCTCCTGCGGTTCCGCCCTCCTACGAAGTAACCATCCAGCCAGAAAAAATAAATCTGATCAAAGGCGATCGCCCCTATCCGATTCAACCAGGAATGGAAATTGCCGCAGAGATTATTTCTAGGGAAGAAACCGTACTAACATTTATTCTTAGAAAGGCAAGGCTGCTCACCGATTTGTAGTTAGATGGCTAGCACAGCTAAGTTACTAATTATCCTTTAGTTACAAGCGAGATAGCACGTTGTTTTCTACAATCAGAGGAAGAGTTTCGCTAAACAATTGAATTGCCATGAACTTGCCACTGGGTCGCCTATCCTTTTATCAGGAAATTAATCAGCCAGATGAGCAAATTAATCTGGCAAAAGCTGCTCTGGACATTGCTCAGGAAGAATATCCAGACCTCGACCCGGATGAATACCTCAATGCCCTCGATACAATGGCAGCGGAGATACAAGAACGCCTACCTGCCCAACGATATCCCCTGCGGGTGATTCAAACTATCAATCAGTATCTTTACGACGACTTAGGTTTTACTGGAAATAACGAGAACTATTACGATCCCCGCAATAGCTTTTTAAATGATGTAATCGATCGGCGCACTGGCATCCCGATCGCCCTAGCGCTAGTTTATTTAGAGATTGCACGACGCATTGATTTTCCGATGGTTGGGGTGGGGATGCCGGGGCATTTCCTGATTCGCCCACAGTTTGAGGATGTAGGAATCTTCGTGGATGCCTTCCATCGCGGCGAGATTCTGTTTGAGCAAGATTGCAGAGATAGACTTGCGAAGATTTACCAACAGTCAGTGCAACTGCAAGCGACTTTCGTAGAACCCGTGAGTTCTCGGCGCTTTTTGACGCGGATGCTGACAAATCTGAAAATGATTTACCTGAACCGCCAGGAGTTACAAAAAGCACTTGCCACAGTGGAACGGATTTTGCTGTTGTTCCCAGATGCACCGATGGAATTGCGCGATCGCGGTCTTCTCTACTTCCAAATGGGACGCTGGTCAGAAGCATCCCAAGATTTAAACATTTATCTAGCGATACTTCCCAATGCGGAGGATGCTGGCGTGATTCGCCAATTACTGACACAAATCGAACAAGATATCTATTAGTTATTCGCTACTTATTCGCGATCCATCTCTTCTGCGATTCGTTTGAGACGTCGCAATTGAGCTTGCATATCGGCTTTCGTCAAGGCAGCGGCGAAGGTATTAAAACCCCAACGCACGAAAGGACTGGGAATTTCAAACTCAAAGCGATTCAGCAGGCGTGTGCCCTTTCCCGTTGCCTCTGGCTGACATTCCCAGCGATCGCGTCCTTTGAAAAATCCTTCAAATCCCCAGACAATTAGCCCTGGTTCTCGCTCCACAACCACCGTTTCGAGCGTGGGTTGCAATAAGGGAATTTGAATAATAAACCGACTTTGACTCCCCACATCTGTTCGCCACTCTCCGACTGGTTCGCACCGCAACGCCGGATTCAGCCATCGATGCATTAAGACACGATCGGTAATGCAGCGCTCAACCACCGTTGCACTAGCATTGATTTGGATAGATTGCTCGAAAACTTCAGTAGGAGACATACTATACAGCTTACTGGAAGCGAACGCTACAGAAACGCAAATCGGGAAGCACCGCTAAAAGTCGGATATTTGCGATTTTTTCGCCTTATTTATCTATAAAGATAGATTAAAAACTGAGAACGTTGGTCTATATCTATCTCATCCTGTTTTAGTCAGTTTTTTATTTTCCAATCAGCAGCTAGAGAATTGATCGGCGTGTAGGATAAGTCTTGGCGATTCCTGCTTAGCAGCGTAACTTTTGTATATTTGCCCATCCGACGTTAACTCAGAACACCATGAATGGAACTTGGCAAGGAATTACACTCACTCTCTTTCGAGAGGTGCCACTCAGGTTGAACGGGTTGTTAGCGCAGAGTACACCCGTACCGGCGGCTGAAACCGCTCCCGCAACCAATAATTTTTCGGTTGACAGTATTATCTCAGGGCTGGGTCTCAACCTAGGCAATTCGCTAGTGGATCTGATTAAGGCGATCCTAGCGTTAGTCGTTGGCTTGATCGTGGCTTCACTGGCGGCGGCGGCGGTGCGAGGACTGCTGAATCGCACAAACATCGATAATCGTTTAGCAGCTTGGATTACGGGTCGCCAAGGGGCTGAAGAAGGGCCACCTGTGGAGAAATGGATCTCCAGCGTGGTGTTCTGGCTGATTATGCTCTTTGCCATCGTTGCTAGTTTACAGACGTTAAAACTAACAGCGGTTGCTGGCCCTCTTAACACTCTGTTAGAGCAAGTTACTCAGTTCATCCCCAAACTGGTCAGTGCAGCGATTCTGTTAGGAATTGCCTGGGTACTGGCAACCTTGACAAAGCTAGTGGTAACGCGGGGACTGCGGGCGCTGCGGTTAGACGAACGTTTGGGCGAACAAACGGGAGGTACGGCACCGGGGGATACGACGCCAGGGGGTACGACGCCAAGGACAAACCAGTATTCTCTGAGCGATACCTTAGGCAACGCTCTGTACTGGTTCATCTTTTTGCTATTTTTACCGCTGATCTTAGATGCCCTACAGCTACAGCAGGCACTGGGTCCGGTTAATAACCTGCTAAATCAAATTTTGGCAGCAGTACCGAATATTTTGACGGCTATCGTCATCGGTGCAGCAGGTTGGTTGCTGGCGCAGGTGGTGCGGCGGATTGTTACGAATCTGCTGACAGCAACCGGAACGGATCGGTTGGGTGCGAGATTTGGAATTTCACGGGCAACCGGCGGACAAACGCTTTCTTGGCTGATCGGGACAATTGTTTTTGTTCTGATTTTAATCCCCACCGCGATCGCTGCTCTCAATGCTTTGGGAATTGCGGCAATTTCGGTTCCAGCGATCGCCATGTTGACCCAGATTCTCAACGCGATTCCGCTAATCTTTACAGCGGCGTTGATTCTCGGCATCGCTTATGTAGTTGGACACTTTGTTTCAGAGTTAGTCACCAACATCCTCACCAGCATCGGATTCAACAATATTTTCTACTGGCTGGGACTCCAATCTAAGCCTTACACCCGCGCCACGCCAATTCTACCTCCGGCTCCAGAGGCACAGATACCGCCTACCGGACAAGAAACTATCCTTCAGGAACCGACGCCTCCCACCCGCACCCCGTCAGAACTCGCCGGGATTGTGGTATTGGTTGGCATTATGCTGTTTGCGACAGTAGCAGCAACCAATATTCTGCAAATTCCGGCGCTGACTCTGTTGGTCAGCGGCATTGTGGTGATATTAGGTCGCATTCTCGCCGGTTTGGTGGTGTTTGCGATTGGTCTGTATCTCGCGAACCTCGCCTTTAACTTGATTACCAGTTCCGGTACTCGCCAAGCGCGGATACTCGGACAAACTGCTCGGATTGCGATTATCGCCCTGGTTTCAGCAATGGCGCTGCAACAGATGGGAATTGCTAGCGATATCGTTAACTTAGCTTTTGGATTGCTATTGGGAGCGATCGCTGTCGCGATCGCCTTGGCTTTCGGGTTGGGTAGCCGCGATGTTGCAGCTGGGCAAGTCCGCGAATGGCTGGCATCCTTTAAAGAAGATAAAACGCCTCGCTAATCACAAATTTTCTTGGTCAGTTAAACGTAGGGTGGGCATCCGTGTCCACCCTTTTCAAATGTTCCTCACGCACCATCATTCCTTAGTACCTGCTTGCTTGAGCAACTCAAGTATTTTGGTGTGTCCTTTATACTTGGCAATATCTAAGGGTGAGTTTCCATTCTTGTCTTGTTCTGTTACATTAGCCCCTTGGTTAATTAAGCTTTTAACCTCATCAATATTGTTTCTAGCTATAGCCAATAAGAGTTTGTCATTTTCATTCTGACTTTGTCCTAAAGACTCTTCCCAGTCTGCCCAAGACTGTTCTAGTTCATGCTTTTCCTCTAGTTCTAATTCTTTTTCAATATCTTTAAGGGTAATAATAAGGCGATTCAGTATAGCTTTTTGCTCTCGATTTAGGAAAATCTCATTGATTTTTTCAATTCGGCTGCAAAATAAGTCTGAAAAACCTCTCTCTTGCAAAACACTTCTGGCTAGCCTGGGGAGAAAGTAACACAAAGCTTCATCCGAAATGAGCGAGTAATCACAGATCATCATTGAGCATTGCTCGTCGCTCATTTCATCTTTTAAAACTTCACCAAAATCTCGCTGAATCGCTAAATATTCACCCTCAATAACTCCCTTTTTTGGAAGAATAGGGATGATCAAAGGCTTTTTGAAGGCTGAGAAAGCTTGGTTAATATCATCTAATAAAGACTTATCTTCCATTCTTTTTGCTATAGAGGTTGGAAAAAAGAGAGTTTACAATTTATTTATAATATCTATATTTTGATTTGCTTTTTAGTACCTTTTCTGGAACTCGCGCAGAGGACATTGTCCTCCGCGCTCCAACTACAACGTCTAGTCAGACAAATACAATTACTATATTATGACTTTAACATGCACAAAACAAGCATTTTATTATAAGTATATTCGAGCTAAATAAAATACATCGATCAGTTGCACTGATCGATGTATTTATAAATCGAATTAGATGAATTTCAAGTAATAAAAAACAAGCGATCGCTTGTTTTTAAAAAGAGCGATCGCTTGTTTTAATTCACTAACTTTGCACTCAACTCATTCTTAATCCGATTCAAAATTGAGGCTTCATCCAGTGAAGTCAGAATGCGACTTACCACGGCTTTTGGGCCATCGGGACCCCAGGAAGCGCCGTTCGCCAAGTAAGTCTTAGTGACTTGTCCAATCCCGTAAGAAGAAACCCCTGAAACACCTGCCTGAGTCACGGCAACTGATAGATAGGGACCTAAAGACACCCCACCCGTTGCGGGTGCGGAGAGTCCTAAGAGACTTTTCAGGGAACTCAGTCCCAAAGTTGCCAAAAGTTCGCTAGCACTAATTCCGCCCATACTGATGGCAATTTTTTGTAGCAGTCCCACCGCTCCCGGCTGGGTCATGGGGATGCCGTAGAGTTTAGATAAGGTGAGAATCATTGCCACGTCGATGACGGCACCGCTGAGGAGATCGACAACCGTGACCGGGTTGAGGGCGATCGCAACTGCCTTCGTCATCACCCCTTTCCAGATGATCTGATTCGCACTTTCATCGCGAATCTGCATCTTCCTAGCAATCATCTGTTCGTTCACATCATCGGCATACAGCATGGTGTTGAGCGCTACCAAAGCCTTGCCTTCTCGGTGCAAAATTTCCAGAATTTTCAGCTTCAAATCCAGAACTTGGGGCGTTCCCGGTCGTCGCTGCACTGCCCTCGTTCCGTCAGGACGGCGAACCGCCTGCGCCACCAGGGGAGAGGCGGCGACCATCACAATTTCATCTGGTGAGAGCAATTCCCGCACCCGTTCATCCCGGATTTTGCGGTAAATCGCCATCCGGTCGGCATCCGGATACTGGTCAATTTTGTTAAATACCAGCAACATCGGTTTACCGACTTCCCGCAATTGCGATAGCGCCTCGTATTCCACCTTGTTCATGTCGCCCGAAATGACAAACAGCAGCAAGTCTGCTTGTCTGGCAACTTGTCTGGCTAAGGTTTCGCGGGTTTCTCCGTCTACTTCGTCAATTCCAGGGGTGTCAATTAGCTCGATTTGGGAATTGCCCGCACTCGGCAGCGTGACTCGTAGGATATCGCTGACGCTTCCCGCCTCATTCTCCTGAGTCAGTTGCCAGCTGGCACCTTGATGGGTGCGGGTGACGCCATGAAGTGGTCCCGTTTCAAACACGTTCTGACCTAATAAGGCGTTTAGTACTGAAGATTTACCCCGTCCCACCATCCCAAAGGCGGCAATCTGGACGACTGAGCGATCTAGCTTCTCCAGCATCGTTGCCAAATCATTAATCTCGGATTCCAGTCCCGTCCGCTCTTGAGGAGTGAGATCCAGGTTATCTACCAAGTCTCGCAGAGCATTTTGCGCCTTTTTGTAATTCAGTTCTGCTTGGATGTCATCAAAGCTCAAAATGGCGTTATCTAGTTCCCGATCCAAATCTGTCGCGTCCGGGGTTTGTGAAGGGAACTGGCTGGCATTTGGGGTTCGGTCAGACGATAAACGACTCAAAATTGCACCTTTTTTGCTCAGATGTTACTCTTCTTTCATCCTAGTCAATACCGATCTAGTCTGGCACTTTCCATATCCAGAGGGATATTTTTACTCGGTTCGTGCCAGCTCAGTATCAGCTGTGAGAATGATGTTATCTCGAAGGCGATCGCAATAAGTTTAGTATTGTTGCTGAATGAAGGTATTTGATCGGCACAGCGATTGTGAGTTCTAAGCGTTTACCTCAAACTACTGCCCACGTCCGAATTACCCATCTTTCCTGGCAACGGGGCTTTCTAGCAGGGGAAGTCACGGCGGCAGAATATGAATGGCAGTTCCAGTGGTGTTTCCGACAGGGTCAATTGTCGGTGACACCTTCTTTGGGACGCGCTTTAATTCAGGAACCTCTGGGTCGATTTTTAGAACAGAAAGATTACCAGCTAGAGCCTGGAGGGGACTATGCGTTTACGATCCGGGCGGAACTTTAAAAGTTTTGAGTTTTGAGTTCAGTTTAAATTAAGAAAGTTAAGAATGACAGAGTTTCCTAGTTCCTCGTCTCTCGTTGCTTCATGTATCTTTCGATGAGGAGGATGGCAACAATGTCATCGATTGGTCGGGGTAGACTCCGCATCCCTTGGGGAATCAGGCGTCCTAAACCTTGGGGAGGGTACATTTGCCAATAGCGATCGCGTGCTTCCAATGTACTGTAGCGCTCATCTACCAGGACAATTGGCACCGACGTTGGAAATTGCTGAAGTTTCTTTTTCCAACTTTTGGAAGTGGTTTGATCGCCCATCACTAGAGTATCAATCGGAAATTTTTCACACAACTCAAGGAGCGTTGCGATCGCTGCTTCTGCTGGTACAACCTGGTGGTAATGCAGAGAATTGTCTTTCCCCACTACGGCTAAACCACACTTATCGCGCCCTGGATCGAACCCTAAAATCATCTGAATTGGCTAATCGCTAATTTACAAATGGTTAATTGCCATTAGTCATCATCTCATCACTAATGACTAATAAATTACATCCTGACCACAACTTCTCCGTCTTCAACCGCCTCCAAATTTAATTTCATGGGTCCGGCAATATAGGCGTCCTCAGCCACGACCGCTTTCAGAGAAATCGGCTTATTGTGCTTTTTCAACTGCTCGATAAACCGAATCAAGCTAACAATTCGATTATCGCCAACCTGAACTGTATCGCCCAAAATCCCCGCGCGAGTAGCTCGGAACTGGGATGCTCCAAGCAGCAGGTCAATCCGCTGCCGAATTTGTTGGTCGGTCATGTTTGAAGGATCGGCAGATGTCGTTGCTACGACTTCACCAGTGCGGAATACAACTTGATTGGGTGCGGCGTCTGCAAAGACTTGTACCTGCTTTTCTCCCTGGACATAGTTACCAGCCGAAAAAACTCGGACTACATAGTTTCGACCATCCTGAATCTGGTTGATCAGTTGCTCGACCTGTGCCTCTGTAATTTGCACGACCCGTTCGTTCGCCACCTTGTTGAGACCGGGTTGGGTCGCTTTAATCGCTGTCCGATTCGCTTCCCGTAACAGCTGCTCAATGACCTGTCGGGCTGCGGCTGGCTCGACAATACGAAAAACGCCCGCCGCCAGAACCTGACCGCGCAGCAGTGCCAGACTACCCTGACGCAAAGTTTGATAAGACTGGTAATACTGTTCTAAGGTTGCCACTTCCTGCTCTAGGGAAGCTTGTTGTTTTTCGAGTTCTTTAAGGCGATTTTCTCGCTGGGCAATCACCTCATCTCGTTGAGAAATTTTGTTGTCAAGTAGAGATAAGGCTTTGTCTCGCTGGGCAATTTGCTCGTCGCGATCGCTCAGGCTCTTCCGAAAGGCAGCAAGTTTCTCATCAAGTTCGACAAGGGCTTGATCCCGCTTGAGAATTTGCTCATCGCGTTGGCTAATTGCTCGGTCTTGCTGGGCAATTTTTTGGTCGCGCTGAGTCACTTTCGCTTTGAATTCAGTAATTTCAGCTCTGACTTGATTTCGCTGCTGGAGGAGTTCTTGGCGTTCTGCTTGAAGTTGTTGGATTTCGGAACGTAGCGTCTTGGCTTGCCCTGAGACAGATGTAAGCTGTTTTTGGGTTTGCTGAAAGCTGCTGGCAACCCGGGTCAGTTCGCTTTGAGTCTGATTTAGTTGCGCCTCCGTCTGGCCTTGTTTAGCCAGCGCAGCTGCCAAAGATCGATTAATCGCATCTAAGCGCTGCTGAGCGACAGATTGCTGGGTGCGAGCTTGAGCGAGTTCCTTCTCTACTTGCTCTTTTTGGGCGGCGGTTTTAGCAAGTTCGCTTTCGGTTTTCCGTTTCTGCTCGTTCGCTTTAGCAATATCCTTACTTGCTGTCTTGAGTTTTTTCTGCACTTCTTGGAGTCTAAAAACTCCAATCCGCAATTGTTCGCTGGTCGCGAAGATGATTGTTAGTGTTGAGGCAGAAATCGTTAGCCCTGTCAGAATCGTTACCAAAACAGCTGTTTTGCGGGGACGCAGATTGAACAACGACAGGCGTGCTTTTCCCACGCGCGTGCCAATGCGATCGCCTACCGTTGCGATGACGCTTCCCAACACTAAAATAGACAAAATCAGGAAGAGCGCACTGTCGGTCATTGTCTGCTACAGTCATTCCAGTTACAGCCTATCGCATCGCAGGCTAGAGAAAGGGTTAACAGGAATTAAAGATCGAAGGTGAAATCGGAAAGGTTAAAGGTTGGAAGGTTGAAAACTATCCGCTTAAAACCTGACACCTTTTAACTCAACTCCCGACTAAATGTTAAAACTGGATAACCTGCTCGCGCTACCATGCCGTTTTAACCAACAACCTAACCTACAACCTGACGAGAGCCTCTAGCTGTTTTCAAGTAAACTGCTGACTCAGTGTAACTGGGTTGTGTACCGTAATTTTTTTCTTGTGGATAGAAATCATTTTTTCCTCCCGCAAATCTCCCAGTAAGCGGGTGACAGTTACCCTGGTGGAGCCGATTGCTTCTGCGATCGCTTGATGAGAAAGCTTCAGATCGATCGTAATTCCATTGGCGGTAGGAACGCCAAAATCACGGCACAGAATCAATAGAAAACTCACCAAGCGCGATCCCATATCTCGGTGAGCTAATGTCTCAATCATCATTTCTGTTTGCAAAATGCGCGAAGAAAGCCCTCGCAGCATCAACATCGATAGCTCCGGATTATCCTTGAGCGATTGCTCTACCTGATCGATCGGTGCCGAAAGCAGCTCCACTGGCGTAAATGCTACAGCGTGATAAAACCGATCCGAACGATGCCCTGTAATTAAGGACAGTACTCCAAAAACGCTGTTTTCTCGCAGCAGCGCCACGGTAATTTCTTCCCCAGCTTCATACACGCGAGACAGCTTTACTGCACCTTTGAGCAAAAAGTATACCCGTTCAGCCGGGTCTCCTGGGAAAAAGATCGTCTTGCCCCGCTCAAAAGTTTCCACCACGGGTGGAAACGCCCCACCTCCCAGTTGACGGAACACAGCTGCTAGCGGTCTATCTTGCGTCACTGCCACTTCCTTTTTCCTAAATGCTGCCCTACAGACTTCTGCAACTTTCTGTCGGAGGAACTTTAACCATAGCAAAACAACTATGAGAGTTTTCTGACATTAGACACAGATAAACTGACTTCCAAGCGGTTTTTGTGCTATTTGATACAAAATTTTAAAGTAGTTTCCCCGGCTACCTTCTTTAGTTCTCTCCCTGCTCAAGGCAAGTAAGATTATGACGGAAAATGTTGATATCTTGACAGTATCTGCGCTATCGGGTGGGATGCATGGTGAGTAAGGAGGCACGCTCCTTACCCGTACTAGACAGCCTTGCTCCGGGCGATCGCGATCTTGAATACTCCCCTAAATCGGATATCCTCTAATATTGCCTTCAAAATCGACATTTATGCTAGATTTAACCGGAAAAAACGCCCTTGTCACCGGCATTGCCAACAATCGATCGATCGCCTGGGGGATTGCTCAGCAACTGCACCAAGCGGGTGCGAATCTAGGAGTGACTTACCTGCCAGACGACCGAGGCCGCTTTGAAAAAAAAGTGGCAGAGTTGGTAGAACCCCTCAACCCCAGCTTATTTTTACCCTGCGATGTCCAGAATGAGACCCAAATTCAGTCTACATTTGACGCCATCCGCGATAAGTGGGGCAAGCTAGACATCCTGATCCATTGTCTTGCTTTTGCGAACAAGGAAGATTTATCAGGTGATTTTAGCAACACTACCCGCGCTGGCTTCACCCAAGCTCTAGAAATTAGTACCTATTCTCTGGTGCAACTTGCTGGGTCAGCAAAACCACTGATGACAGAAGGTGGCAGCATTGTCACGCTGACTTATCTAGGCGGCGTTAAGGTGATCCCCAACTACAACGTCATGGGAATTGCCAAGTCTGGATTGGAAATGAGTGTCCGTTACCTGGCATCTGAATTAGGTCCACAGAATATTCGCGTGAATGCAATTTCGGCAGGTCCCATCCGCACTTTGGCATCGTCGGCGGTAGGTGGCATCCTGGATATGATCCATCACGTTGAGGAAGTAGCACCCCTGCGACGCACTGTAACTCAGAAAGAAGTGGGAAATGCGGCTGCTTTCTTGTGTAGCGATTTGGCAAGTGGCATTACAGGTCAGGTGCTGTATGTCGATGCGGGATACGAGATTATGGGGATGTAAAAAGAATCAAACATTAAAAATTAAAAATTAAAAAGCAAAGATTCTGCTAATTTTTAATTTTTAATTTTGCATTTTTAAGGCTTTCGCGTCTCCCAGATGCTCAGTAACGTAGGATAATAAACTTAACTTTATTTTCTTGAGTGAGCATCTGCGATGCAGGCACGCGATCGCCAATTTACACCTTCTCCAAGCATTGAACAGCTTTTGTCTCCTCGCATGGCAAGGGTTCCCCGCAAGACGGGCGAAACGGATGTCATCGTCACCGTCAAATTAGACGGGAATGGCACTTGCAATGCCAAAACCGGCATTCCGTTTTTAGACCATATGCTGCATCAAATCGCCTCTCACAGCCTGATTGATTTGGATGTAGCCGCGACGGGAGACTTGGAAATTGATGACCACCATACCAATGAAGATGTGGGAATTACCCTAGGAATGGCGTTGCATCAAGCACTGGGCGATCGCAAAGGAATTGTCCGATTTGGGAATTTCCTCGCCCCTCTCGATGAAGCGTTGGTTCAGGTAGCGTTAGATTTTTCCGGACGTCCTCATCTGAGTTATGGCTTAGAGATTCCCACTCAGCGAGTCGGGACTTATGACACCCAGCTGGTGCGGGAATTTTTTGTGGCGTTGGTCAATCACAGCCAGATGACGCTGCACATTCGCCAACTAGATGGAATTAATTCGCACCACATTATTGAAGCGACGTTCAAAGCGTTTGCGCGATCGCTCCGCATGGCAATCGAAGTTGATCCCCGTCGTGGCGGTACGATCCCCAGTTCTAAAGGCGTGTTATAGGTTTCCTTGCAAATACACTCCGATAAAGGCAACGAGAGCCGGGGAAATCCTCACCAGGCTCTCGCTTCATTCTGCTGAAGTTTCCGCGACCACTGACTCTCAATTCTTCTATGTCTTCAGAAATGAGAACTTATGGAAGAGGTTTGCGGATATAGCCATATTTATTGCCAATCTTAACTTTTGCTAGCCCTTGCGAAAAAGATTGAGCGCTATCAAATTGGGGTTTAATTACGAATTTGCCACTCTTATTGATATAGCCCCATTTGTCGCCGTTCTTTACCGCTGCTAGGTCTTCTGAAAAGTTATAAATATTATCAAATTGTGGGGGAATGACAACATTGCTTGCCTTGTCAATATAGCCTACCTTAGTGTCTATCGTTATGCCCGCCAGCCTTTGAGAAAAGTCCCCAGCCCAATCAAATTGGAGTGGAATAACAAGATATCCCATTTTGTCAATATAGCCCCACTTATTATTACTGGATATCACTGCTAGTCCTTCCGAAAAAAACTTAGCTTCCTCAAATTCCAACGGAACAATAACGTCTCCCCGATTATCGATATAGCCCCATTTGTTGTCTTTTTTGACTGGCGCGAGTCCTAGGGCTGATTCACTGCGATCGCTTATAGAAAAAGATTCAGCAACATCAAACTGGGGCTGAATGACGAAGTTGCCTTTCTTGCCGATATAGCCCCACTTTTTACCGATTTCTACCGCCGCCAGCGCTAACGCAGTGCGATCGCTTATAGAAAAAGATTCAGCAAAATCAAATTTTGGGTTAATTACCAAGTTCCCTTTCTTATCAATATACAGCAGATTGCAAGTTCATGAAGTACAGTAGCAGCAGTTTGTGAACCAGTTGCGTAGGTGTTTTGGATTGACTAAATCAAGTGCAGTAGCAAGCAAAGTATCAACCATTTT
>NZ_JAMPJZ010000050.1:0-40663 GCF_039961835.1 Trichocoleus sp. ST-U1 | reverse complement strand
TGAGTTTCTCGGCTTAAATCTCTAATAAATCTCATAAGTCTCTTGTTTTCTTGACTTTTGTTTTAGCTTATTCTACTTTTTATTATGTGTAATTTATTTTACATAAGCACTTACCTGAAAACGAAGGCACGCGCTATGAGATTATTGATGGAGAGTTGTTTATGGCCAGAGCGCCCCACTGGAAGCATCAACGCACCTGCTTCAACATCTGTTGAGAAGTCGATGCTTGGTCTGTTTTTAGTGGTTTAGGGCAAGCCAGCATCACTCCGGGTGTGCTATTCAGCGAATCAGATAACGTCATACCAGATGTAGTGTGGGCTAGTAACGGAAGATTAGCTGTATTGCTAGACGAGGCGGGACATCTAACAGGCGCACCAGAATTAGTGGTGGAAGTGTTATCACCTGGTATAGAGAATGAACGCCAAGATAGAGAACCTAAACTCAAACTTTACGCATCACGGGGAGTCCAAGAGTATTGGATTGCTGATTGGCGCTTGCAACAAGTTGAAATCTACCACCGCGAAAATGCCATGCTGAAATTAATCCCAATGCTACTAAATAATGATGAATTAAGTTCGCCTCTGTTACCAAGTTTTACCTGTCCTGCGGCTCGTTTTTTTGTGTAGGTAAGGGTAGAGGAGGAAGGCGATCGCGCTCTTCATTTAGTGTTCCCACCCACCTCTAGCCACAACAAAATTATTGGCTGACAACGGAGTAAAGATGCGATCGCACCCTACCTCACTTCATTAGCAATTGCGATCGCTCTCAACTGAGTCTAAGCCTTCCGGCTGATGTATAGCGGCAATAAAATTTCAACACTTGTGGCATAACTGACAGAAAAAATCTGTAGTTATGAAATCTCATTTGTGCCTTATAACCGGAGGAAAAACAATGTTTTCAAATCAACCGAAGCACGTTGATGCCGTAGGCGCTGACAACACTGGCAGTGGGTTTCTCACCCCTGATGCTGGCCCGGATACCGCACGCGCCGATTATTCTGATCAAGCAGATTTGAATGACGCAAGCCATGATTATGACAACGCTGATGAACCTGTTCCCGATACCTCTGTTGAGGAGTCGAAGGGTAACGTTGTCGATCGTCAAATGAGAATTATTGGACGCACCTCAGGGTGACATCGCAAGTATCATTCAAACAATCAAAATCGGGATGACTGGATTCGAACCAGCGGCCCCTTCGTCCCGAACGAAGTGCGCTACCAAGCTGCGCTACATCCCGTTGTCACAAGTGACAAACTAGATCCACAATATCACGCCAAATCCCAAATCACCAACCCACGCCACCAGAAATTAATTCAGCGAGTCCGTTGCTTGCTAGGATAAACTCTGTATGACTGAGAGTAAAAAGAGTGGGTTGTGGCTGTTAAACCAGATTGGTTGCGCGTCAAAGCGCCTCAGTGGGAGCGAGTCGGTAGTGTTAAAGAAATTTTGCGGGATTTGGGGCTGAATACCGTTTGTGAGGAAGCGTCTTGCCCCAACATCGGCGAGTGTTTCCAAGCCGGTACAGCGACATTCTTAATTATGGGGCCAGCCTGCACGCGGGCTTGCCCCTATTGCGATATCGACTTTGAGAAAAAGCCCAAAGCGCTTGACCCCACGGAACCAGAAAACTTGGCGGAGGCAGTTAGACGACTCCGACTCAATCATGTCGTAATTACCTCCGTGAACCGGGATGACTTGCCGGATGGCGGTGCGTCTCAGTTTGTCCGCTGCATTCAAGCGGTACGCGCCACCTCACCAAAGACGACAATTGAGGTATTGATTCCTGACTTGTGCGGCAACTGGGGGGCACTCGAAACAATCCTCCAGGCAGCACCCGAAGTGCTAAACCACAATACAGAAACGGTTCCCAGCCTTTACCGGCGGGTGCGTCCTCAAGGAAATTATCAGCGATCGCTCGAACTACTACATCGAACCCGCGAGTTAGCCCCTTGGGTTTACACAAAATCTGGTTTGATGGTAGGGCTGGGAGAAACTGACACCGAAATCCGGCAGGTAATGCAAGATTTACGAGATGTCGATTGCGATATTTTGACGATTGGGCAATATCTCCAACCCTCCCAAAAACATTTGAAAGTCGATAGCTTTGTCACACCTGCTCAGTTTGATGCTTGGAGACAGTTTGGGGAGTCGCTGGGTTTCCTGCAAATCGTCTCCTCTCCCCTGACTCGGAGTTCTTATCATGCCGAACAGGTACGGGAATTGATGGAACGCTATCCTCGATTCAAGAGTTATGAGTGACCAGAACTCCTCTAACTCAATCAAAATCATTCCCTTGAGGGAAGCGAAAGGTCAAAACTCAAAACTCACGATAGCGATTCTTGGATCGGGCGCTTGGGGTACGACCCTTGCCTCTCTCGCATCTCAGAACGGTCATCACGTCCGTGTGTGGTCGCGTCAGTCTTCCCTATGCTTAGAGGCGGTTCTAGAGAATGCTGAAATTGTTTTATCCGCCATCTCGATGAAAGGTGTCGGCGAGGTTGCGGCGAATGTAAAAAAAGCTGTCTCTTCTAAGCCAATTTTCGTTACTGCTACCAAAGGATTAGATCCCGTTACCACCTGCACCCCTTCGCAGATTTGGCAGGCGGCATTTCCGACTCGCCCAGTGGTCGTTTTATCGGGGCCAAATCTTGCTAAAGAAATTCAACAAGGATTGCCAGCCGCTACTGTAGTAGCCAGCCGGGACGCTGCCGCTGCCTCGTCGGTGCAAGCGGTATTTTCTTCTCCCAGTTTTCGGGTTTATACCAATGCTGACCCTTTAGGAGTGGAACTCGGCGGAACGCTAAAAAACGTGATGGCGATCGCTGCCGGTACTTGTGATGGGTTGCAACTGGGAACGAATGCCAAAGCCGCTTTGTTAACCCGTGGTCTCACTGAAATCATCCGCATCGGCAACTGCTGGGGGGCACAACCTGAAACGTTTTATGGATTGTCAGGACTTGGTGACTTACTCGCCACCTGCAACAGCAGTCTCAGTCGCAATTATCAGGTCGGTTACAGATTGGCTCAAGGTAAGACACTCTCCGAAGTTTTAACCGAGCTGGAAGGAACCGCTGAAGGGGTCAACACCGCTTCCGTGCTGATTCAACGAGCGGATCGAGAAGAAATTTCAGTTCCGATTTCTTACCAAGTCTATCGCTTGCTCAAAGGGGAAGTTACCCCACTCTCAGCAGTTGAAGCACTCATGCTAAGAGACAGCAAACCTGAGTATAGCTAGGTTTTAGCCCTTAAAACCATCTATAGGGAACTCTTTGAGCCAATATTCTTTCTTAACCCTAGGGATTTTTCAGGAAATCCTTCAATTGGTGATGTAGATTAACTTGGCCTTTGACCCAAATCACTACTCTAAGATTGAGCGCTGCCTATACTACCCAAAGATAGAAATCTGAATCCTACTAGAGACAGGTTTTTCTGAATGTCACGTCGTCCCTGCCTGCATAACCATCGATATCGATGAATTCAGTAAGTGTCATGCAGCTAGATGTAACAGAAAGTAACAGAAAGGTAAGCATTAGCTGTTTCGTCCTGGAGGGTGGGAATTCTAGCAATAAGTAGTGAAGTGATTAATTGAAAGACTATTCCGGACGCAATTGAGAGATCCCTATGCCAGCCACTCCTTTTTATGCAGAGACAGATACAGAATTTGACTCCGAGTTGCCAAATTACAACTTTGGGTCTGCCGTGTTGAACGACGATGCTCGACCCCCGGTGGATGATCTCGATAGCCCTGAGATGGAAGGTCTAGATGCAGAGTACGGGCGACTCGGCGAGGCATCTCTACGGGCAACTGCCAGCCGTCGTACTACCGATCTGGTTCGGTTATATCTTCAGGAAATTGGTCGGGTTCGGTTACTAGGGCGAGATGAGGAAGTCTCGGAAGCTCAAAAAGTCCAGCGTCATATGCGGTTGCTGGAGCTGAGAAATGATACTGCCAACCAGGCAGATCCAGTGATTCAGCCGTATGTACATCTGATTGAAGTACACGATCGTCTAGCATCTCAGTTGGGGCACCGTCCTTCTTTGGAACGGTGGGCGACGGAAGCGGGTATTGAGCTGAGCAACCTGAAGCCCACATTAGCTGCTGGGAAGCGTCGCTGGGCAGAAGTAGCAGGTCTGGCAGTTGAAGAGCTAGAGCGGATTCAGGCTACTGGCATTCGCGCCAAAGAACACATGATCAAGGCCAACCTGCGTCTAGTGGTTTCTGTGGCGAAGAAGTATCAAAATCGCGGATTGGAATTGTTGGATTTAGTCCAGGAAGGAACCCTTGGGCTAGAACGGGCGGTTGAGAAGTTCGATCCGACCAAGGGTTATCGGTTTAGCACCTATGCTTACTGGTGGATTCGCCAAGGAATTACCAGAGCGATCGCAACTCAAAGTCGTACCATCCGCCTGCCGGTTCACATCACCGAAAAGCTTAACAAAATTAAGAAAGCTCAGCGCAAAATTTCTCAAGAAAAAGGTCGCACGGCAAGTATTGAGGATATCGGCGTTGAGTTAGAAATGACACCGGAGCAGGTACGGGAAGTTTTACTTCGGGTGCCTCGTTCTGTCTCTTTAGAAATTAAAGTAGGAAAAGAGAAAGACACAGAATTAGGCGACTTGCTGGAAACAGACAGCATATCTCCCGAAGAAGTGTTAATGCGAGAAGCTTTACACCGAGATTTGCAGCAGCTGCTTGCCGATCTCACCAGCCGCGAGCGAGATGTGATTCGGATGCGGTTTGGCTTAGGAGATGGTCATCCTTACTCCTTGGCAGAAATTGGTCGCGCTCTGGATTTATCTAGAGAACGAGTTCGTCAAATTGAAGCCAAAGCTTTACAAAAGTTGCGGCAACCCAAGCGCCGCAACCGTGTACGCGACTATCTGGAGTCCTTAGGCTAAGAAATAGTAATTTCATTTTCACAACTGCCCAATACTAATTTCTCAAAACCCCCCTTAAAAAGGGGGGTTTTGTGATTTCAAATATAGTCTTGCAACAGAGAAATGTTCTAATACCATTTCACGAATTTGCCTGCAACAGAGCCGACAGACCGCCGCGATGGAAGTGCGGAACCCGGTAACAAGGGCGGCAAAGAGAACATCGCCAGTGTAGCGCCAGTAAAGTGAATGGATATAAACAAGTCAAAAATAAAAGTCCGATTTTTTTGACAAATGCGAATAAAAGTTAGGGAGCGGCGAGCAGTCGTAAAAAGAGGTAAATACTGCACCCAGCAGGGACAACGCATCAAACTAGATCCTACAACTAACAACTGACACGCACAGCAGCGGTCAAAAGGAAATAAGAAAAAAGTAAAAGATATAATTCTTTACTTATCTTGTTTCCTTTTTCCTATTGCTTTCCCTATCTCTTAGCCTTGTTTCTTATTAGACATTATTCTCAATAAGCTTCGATTGTTGCAAATATTCTAGGAATTCGCTATTCTTCTCAATAGGGCTACTTTCTTGAGAAGGTCAACATGTCTTTCTACACAGCAACCTCACTCAAGGCTGAACTGAACGAACGGGGCTGGCGTTTAACTCCCCAACGGGAAACGATCCTGAATGTCTTTCAACATCTTCCTAGAGGTCAGCATCTTAGTGCTGAAGACCTCCACGAGTTGTTGCACAGTGAAGGTGAGGACATAAGCTTATCCACCATTTACCGAACCTTAAAGTTGATGGCTCGGCTGGGCATTTTGCGCGAACTTGAACTGGCAGAAGGACATAAGCATTACGAACTCAATCAACCTTACCCGCATCACCATCACCATTTGATCTGTGTTCGGTGTAACAAGACGATTGAATTCAAAAATGACTCGATTTTAAAAACCGGCACCAGAACAGCCAGAAAAGAAGGGTACCACCTGCTTGACTGTCAGATGACGATTCACGCTATCTGTCCAACTTGCCAGCGGGCGTTACTACCCATTTAAAAAGCGATCGAGTAGGGTTAGGGCGGGATGCACCACTTCCACCATAGCGATTAGCTAGTAGTATAGCTAATCGCTAATTGCTATGTTTGTTTAAAAACGTCCCTTGACGATGTCATCAGCGCTGAGACCATAAGCACGTTGGGCAGCTTCAACTGCTGCTTTGGTTTGCGCCTCGAAAACCCCATTTAATGGTCCGCGATAAAAGCCGTTTTCTTTCAGACGCTTTTGTAAAGACAATACATTAAAGCGATCGCTTGTATTTTCCAGAGCCAATATAGTATCGGGTCTAGCGATTCCATCAGCTGTTAAACCTTGCGATTTCTGAAACTGAATCACGGCGTCTTTGGTGTCTTGATCGAAGTAGCCAGTCATGGCACCTTGAAAAATTCCCATCTGCCGCAACCGTCGCTGGAGTTCTACCACCTCCCGGTTGTTACTGCCTAACTGTAGGATCTGTCCGCTAGAAGCTGTATTAAAGCGATCGCTTGTATTTTTCAGAGCCAATATAGTATTGGGTCTAGCGATTCCATCAGCTGTTAAACCTTGCGATTTCTGAAACTGAATTACGGCATCTTTGGTGTCTTGATCAAAGTAGCCAGTCATGGCCCCTTGCAAAATTCCCAGTTTCCGCAACCGTCGCTGGAGTTCTACCACCTGCCGGTTGTTACTGCCTAATTGTAGGATCTGCCCACTAGAAGCGATATTTTTAGGCGGAGTCCGATCCTCTCCGCCTCCCACACCTATCAAAGCTGCCTGGGTATCCGAACCGACAATGCCATCTACTGGCATTCCCGCCGCTTGCTGAAATCGGTTAACAGCTGCTTTTGTGATCGGGCCATAATAGCCAGTGATATTTGCTTGAAAATAGCCCTGTTTTTGCAACCGTTGCTGGAGGGCTACTACCTCCGGACCGCTGTCTCCTTCCTGTAGGACTCCACTCCTCGGACGTTGGCTGACCTGAGAAGCCTTGCTGACCGGCTGCGGACGTTGCCTGACAGACTGGAAACGCTGGCGGCTGACCTGTCTGACCTGCCGAGATTGGCTGGTCTGCGCCTGAATTGGCTTGCCTCGCTTCTTCTGTAAGGCGGCTTCGGTTCGCGGCCCCACAATGCCATCCGGTTCCAGCCCATTAGCTTTCTGGAATTGGATCACAGCTTCCGTTGTAATTGGGCCAAAATTGCCTGTGATACCTGCTTTGAAATAGCCTAGCTGCTGCAAGCGCTGCTGGAGAGTGGCTACCTCCGCGCCGGTGTTTCCTGGCTCAAGTATTGCTAAAGCTTGAGACATTCCCAAGAGGCTCAGTGAGACAAAAAGCGATAGCAGAGACAAACTCGCTCTAGTAGACAGCTTTTGGCGGTTCAGTCCTTCAAAAATTTTTTGGCTATTCCAGACTATAGGAAACTCGCTGTTCGTAGAGGCTTCGTAGGCCAGGGCAAGATGCAGGTAGGCAAGGGTTTCCATAATTTTACTGGCAAACTCTTGATAGACAGTTTAAGAAGGTCAATTTCATCAACTAGCTATACCATACCAGTGCCTAGGGGCGATATACCACCCGTGCATCTAGTCCGCGCGATCGCAGTAGCTCGGAGCGGCTTTCGGCAAGCTGCCGATTGGAAAATGCCCCTGCATTTACATAGGAACCTCGTTTCGATTTCGGCCCCAGATCCGCATTCGGTACATAGCGGAGGACTTTATTCAATGTTGCGTAATTTCCTGGTACGACTACCACGTAGCGATTCTCGGCAAAATTAATTCCTAATTCCTGTAGAGTTCGTGCATCTGCAATGCCGTCAGGGTATAAACGCCGAGCTTGCTGAAACCGCCTGACAGCTCGCTGGGTAGCGGGACCATAAACCCCATCAATGCGACCAGGGTTGAAGCCTTGATCGCTCAATCGCCGTTGGAGATCCTCGACCTCGGAACCGCGATCGCCAGGTTGGAGACTTCTACGACTCCTGTCGTTCCGGTTGCTGTAGTCACTTAGTTGTTGACTTGGACGACCGGCAACGTAGTCGTCTAGTGCCCGCAGCGTTTCTGAAGTAATCGTCCCGCTGGGGGATAAACCTACACTTGCCTGGAACTCCCTGAGAGCTTGCGCCGTATTTCGACCAAATACTCCATCAATACGACCGGGGTTGAATCCTGCCTGTGCTAACTGTTCTTGGACAAGCCTAATGTCTGAATAGGTATTTTCTGAATAGGTATTTTCTGAATAGATATCTTCTGGATAGATATTTTCTGCTCTCAGTGTAGGGATGTTGGGAGGAGACAGTGTAGGGTTTTCCGGAAGCGAGTCAAGAGTTCTGTCCGGAGGTGGCAGCGTAAACGGGTCATTGTTGAAGCTTTGGCTTATAGTCGGTCTAACTTGATTAAATAATTCTGCCCTGGTTCCTCGACCCACAATCCCATCTGGTGTGAGCCGATTGGCTTGCTGGAATCGAATCACCGCATTTTTAGTTTGCGAGCCAAAATTGCCAGTGGCGGGCACACTAAAGCCTCGCGCCTGTAACTGCTGTTGTAATGCGCGTACCTCAGAACCGCGATCGCCTTGTTTCAGCGTTCTCTGTGCTAACGCCTGAGAAGAGATTCCTAGCATCGCTAAGGCAACGGCAATCGATAGAAAATGAATCGTTGCGTGGCTAGAAAGTTTTTTCCAATTCAATCCGGTCAGAAATTCCTGGTTTTCCCCAACCGGAGAAACACCGGCTTCTTGTACAGGTGTTTCGTAGACTAAGGCTAGATGAAGATAGGCAAGGGTTTCCATTACTTTTTACAGCATAGATTTTAACGCCAGTCTAGCCGATTGATTGCATCAAATCGCACTCTCTATCGACGATATACCACTCGTGCATTCAGTCCTTGCGATCGCAACATCTCTGACTGACGTTCTGCCCCAGACTCAGTGGCAAATGCTCCTGCCTGAATATTTGAATCGCTACTGGAAGTCTCCAGATAAGCATTCGGCACATACTGGCGCACTTGGCGCAGCGTTTCGGTAGTCTCAGCCATTACGATCACCGAGTAAGGAGAATTTGAAGTCGCAAGATACCCGGCAGCAAACCAGGTTTCCCGCCCCATAATGCCGTCAATCTTTAAACCCCTCGCCACTTGAAAGCGCTTCACAGCTTGCTCTGTTTTCCAGCCAAATTTTCCATCAATAGAACCCGGATTAAAACCAGCCGCTTTCAGCCTTTGCTGAGCTTCGGTGACTTCCCGACCGCGATCGCCCAGTCGCAACCCGCGCTTACCAATGTTCATTGCACTCGTCTGCGGAGTGTTGTGCGACTTTTTACTTTTCTTGCTTTTGCTCTCCAGATATCGCTTTAATGCTTCTAGGGTCTCCGAACCCGCGATGCCGTCAGCATCTAAGTCACTGATCGCTTGGAAACGCCTCACCGCTGCCTCGGTCAACTTGCCGTAGTATCCAGTGACAGGTCCCTTATAGTAGTTGGCTGCCATCAAGTTTGTTTGCAAAGCCGTCACTTCAGCACCCCTATCCTCTATCTGTATTGCGCTAGCACTGTGGAGCAAACTGAGGAAAGCTAGATTTAGAGCCAGCGATAGCAGATAGCTTGTCGCGGTGCTAGAAAGCTTTTGCCGATTGAGATCCTTAAAAAGTTCTAACTTTTCTATAACTGGAAAAGCCAGAGGATCTGTCGTTTCCTCGTAAGCTACTGCTACATAAAGATAGGCAAGCGTCTCCATTCTTGTCCTGCAAAACTCTTAGCAGCTAATCCACTCACTGAAGTTTTCAGAGAAGTTTTAACTGCTATTTTTGGCTTATTTTACGTTATTTTCACGTTTTTTGTTTACTAACTACAGAGAGAATACTTTAAGCTAGATGGTTTCTAGGTCTTGTTTTTGAGAAACTCTAGACGTTTTCAGCGATTAAACTAAACCTTAGCATCAAAAATTAAGGCAACTATCACCGCTACACCAGTAATGCCTAAAGCTACGAGCGGGTGTTGACCTTGACTTACAGCAAAAGAAGTAACGATACCAGCACCCAATGCCGCGATAACGGCAGATCCTAATAAATCTTGATGAGAGTTTTTATTGAACATTGTTGCGCTCCAGCAGCCAAGTTAAAAATAGCTGTGACTTACAGTTTTTCAACCTACCACCAGACTTTAGTAGGTTGAAAAGTTGCTGGAATATTGCAATTAAGATTTAAATTAAGCTAATTTTCTTAACACGTCCCAAGGTTACAGAAACGGGGGAACTCTATGCTTGTACTGCAATCCCCCGCACTGAAATCTCTGTCAGATTTCGCCTATTGCTGTTGTTCTGTCTCAACTCGCTCAATGTTACCGGCTTTGATCCAGCCTTGTTGTTCGCCCTCTTCCAGACGGATCTGTTGCCATCTTTTATCATCGCTTTCTTTGATGACTACAATCCGCTGATTGTATCCGACCCCACCGACGCGGTTGGCTTCCAAAGTTGGTGCCTCTCGTAAGCTTAAACCTTCGCGCCAGGTAACGCGAGCGGTATACGCTCCAGGTTCTAGCACTTTAGCAGGAGCAGTGCTGGGCGTCGGCGTTGGGTTGGGTTGAGCGGAGGACGCCGATGTTGTCTTGACAGCGCCAGGAGAAGCTTTGGCTTTTACCTCTGGTTTATCATTTGCATAAACCGGCTTGGGCGGAGGAGCCGACAGTTTAGTTAAGAAGTAATAGGCGGTAGCACCACCACCCACAGCGAGGAGGACGATCGCTAGGAAGAAACCAATTATAAATTTTGCTAAACCCGACCAACTCATGCTTGTGATTCCGGTTGTTGCAGCTGATGAAAGCGACTACTCAAAGGGCTGTGTCTCGATGCCATACGGGCTTTACCGGCGGCTGCCCAATCTTGCAAAAACTGGATTTGCTCTTGGGCAGTCCGAGCTAGGGGCACAATCTGACTGGCGGCTTCTAAAATATCATCGGTAGTGAAGTCTCGATTCTGGCTAAAGCCAATGTGCATCGCTTCTATCAAGGTTTGCTCAATTTCTGCCCCAGAAAAATCGGGGGTTTCGTATGCTACCCGATCGAGATCGTAACTACTCAAGTTGTGAGGCCGCAGCCTGGATAAGTGTACCGCAAAAATGGCGCGACGTTCCTCTTGTTCGGGCAAACCCACAAAAAAGATTTCATCAAATCTGCCTTTGCGAAGCATTTCCGGGGGTAAAGCTTGAATATTGTTAGCAGTCGCCACGACGAATACAGGTGAAGTTTTTTCTGCCAGCCAAGTAATAAAGGTACCAAAGACGCGGCTAGTTGTTCCGGCATCGCTTTTGCCATCAATGCCAGAGAAAGCTTTGTCAATTTCATCGATCCACAGTACGCAAGGAGCTAAAGCTTCTGCTAGTTGAATCATTTGCCGAGTGCGAGATTCCGATTCTCCCACCAATCCTCCAAAAAGACGCCCTACATCTAAGCGTAATAAAGGTAAGTGCCAATGATGGGCGATCGCTTTTGCCGTCAGCGATTTTCCGGTTCCCTGAATTCCTACTAGAAGTAACCCTCTGGGATAAGGGAGACCATATTGCCTTGCTCGTTCTGAAAAGGAACCACCACGCCGCAGCAGCCAGTCTTTTAGGTTATCTAAGCCGCCAATATCAGAAATTTTCTCGCTACTCGAATAAAACTCTAATATTTGCGTCTGGCGAATGGTTTGACGCTTTTCTTCCAGCACCAGTTCCACGTCCTCAGGGCGCAATTCTCCGTGAGTCGCGATCGCGCGTGCCAAGACACGACGAATCCGTTCCATCGATAGCCCTTGGCAGGAACGCACCAGTTCATCCAAAATTTTGCTGGTGAGGGATTTACCTGTGGCACCGAGTAAGCGTTCCACTTCTGTCTTGATCTCAGCTGGCGCTGGCAACGGAAACTCCAGGATGGTTAAGACTTCACTCAAGTCCGTTGGAATGGCAATTTGCGGCGCGACGATGACAATATTTTTCGGCTGGGATTTCAGACGCCGTGACAGATTCCTCAGCTTGCGATAGACTGATATATCTTCTAAAAAACGGGAAAAATCCCGCAAAATAAAGATTCCTGGGGCAGATGCTGCCACTTTTTCTACAAATTCTAATGCTTGAACCGGATTGCGTCGTCCAAAACCGGCATCGTTGGGGTTGCCCTGATAGCCATCGACAAAATCCCATATATAGACTGGGCGATCGCCTAACCGTTGAGCTACCTGCGCGATCGCTACTTCTACTCTCTCCTCTTCGGGAGTTGGAATATAAATTAATGGATATCGGGCGCGTAGCAGCAGTTCAAACTCTTCACTGAAGCTCATAGCTGTTAATAGGATGTCAGTTGGTAGAAGACTTGCGGTTGTCGCGTCTCCAGGTCAGTGGTCAGTTGGTAGGGCGCGAACAAAAATCTTGGCAACCCAAAACTCTCTCCATTTAACCCGTCCGTACAATCATTGTTGCTTGATTAGTTGCCAACTACTTGTAAAAACCAAGAAAAAGCATCTCGCCTTACGGTTCAGTTAGTATACGCAAGGGCGATGCTTGTTCCCTTAACTTGTTTGTTTCTTGCCGCTGACGCTAACCACTGACCGCTGACTATTTAGGAAATTGTTTTTTGAGTGCTTTTAAAGCTTCCCATCGGCGGTCAGATAAACTGTCCGAGCCATTCGTATTTGCTGGTTGAATCCCCGAACAATCTTTGTCACAAAGCTGCCTTGGGGGAATCGCCAAACACATTTGTTCGTATAGCCAAACATCAGGCTGAAAATGACCCTGCGGCGGCAGCATTTCCAACAAATCTTCGAGTGGTGTTTCTCGTTCTACAGGCCCTGTATCTGGTTGATCAGCCCCTTCATCTAACCAAATCATTTCTGATGTATTGATAGCTAGGCGGTGATTATACTGTTGCAAGCAGCGATGGCAAGTGAGAGTGACAATTGCTTCTGCTTTTACAGAAACATCCAGGTAATTTCCTTGATGGGAAACTTTCATCTGTCCGCGCACGGGCGTCAAAGTTTCCAGCTCTGGTAAAAAATCATCAATTTGAATGACTTCTGAGCGCTCTGGCGCTTTCAGAAGCCCAGGAATATAAATCGCCTTCATAATGCTTCAGCCATCCTTCCAACCCGATTAAAAAAGGAAAACAAAAAACAAAAAATTATTTCTTATTTTCCTTTTTTAACTCTTAATTTTTTAATCGTACAACCAGACGCCGGTCTGGTTCTTGACCCCGACTATAGGTTTCTAAATCGTCGCACTCTTGAAAAAAAGTATGAACTTGACGCCGCTCTGCTGAAGACAAGGATTTTATTTCAAATTCTTGACCAGAAGAACGAACTTGCTGAGCGGCATCCTCAGCAAGTTCTTGGAGTTCCGCTTGACGCCGAGCGCGATAGCCATCAAGTTCAATGGTGTAAGCCGTCTGCTCCTCCCGCTCTTGACCCAAGTTCAAAATGGCATTGGCAAGGTACTGGATGGCATCGAGAGTCGCACCTTCAGAACCTACTAAGGCTTGAATTTGTGCGGATGTTAGTTTGGTTTCGTCGATTGTCAACCAGTAAGTTTCTAATTCTGCTTGGGAGGAGTCGCTGCTTTGTGGAATCGTTTGGATTGCGGTTTCTTTAACGCCGGTAGGAAATTTGGCTAGTTGCAGGAGTTGCTCTAGCCACTGCTGACCCCGCTGCATTCTGCGATCGCTCATAGCTAACTCGAAGCCTTTTTCTTAGAACGACCTGGTTCAAAGGGAAGTGCTTCTCTTTCCTTTGCTTTCGTTTCTTTTTCTTGAACTTCCACCATTTTCTGAAGGTTTTCTGGTAGGGGTTCGCGCGACAAAATAAACGTCTGAGCAGTTTGGAAAATGTTAGCAATGACCATGTACATCAACACTCCTGCTGGCAGTGGGAAGAACAAAAACATCCCAGAAAAGAGGATTGGGGTAATTTTGTTGACCGTAGCCTGCTGAGCGTTTGCATCGCTGGAATCGTTCTGTCCGGAGAGAACCTGGTTGAGATACAAACTGATGCCAAAGAATAGCACCATGCCGATAATATCCCAGTGAATGGTTCCGTCTTCATCAAAAGCGCCCACACGACCTAACGCATCAATAAAGAGAAATCCTTTATCTGCCGCTAGTCCTGGAACTGTTCCCTGAACGGTGACTTCCCCAGGCTGAAGAGCTTCCACGCTGCCATCTTCATTCACCTGTACCCGTTCTTCGCCTTTAGTGACCTTCCAGCGGGGAATCAGCTTAGTTTCAGGATAGTCGGCGAGGAGTTCCCGAAGGGGTTTGCCCTCCACGGTTTGAAATTCAATTTTAGCCTTTTCCCCAACCGTCAGGCGGTTCCCTCCCGGCAGCAGCGCCGCAATCGGGGCATGAACGCCATCTGAAAAGTAAATGTTTTGTGGCGCTGTCACGAAAGCTTGCGGCTGAATCCGTTCAATTTGTTCTTGAGGAAAGATTTGCAAATTGACCGTGTAGTTCACATCCGAGAATGGCGATCCCCGCAAGGTGGCAAACAATGCAAAGAGAATCGGCATTTGCAGCAACACGGGGAAGCACCCGGCTAAGGGATTGCCAAATTCTTTGAACAGCTTGCTCATTTCCTCCTGCTGTTTTGCAGGATCGTCCTTGTAAAGCTTCTGAATTTCTTCTTGTCGCTTTTTCATCAGCGGTTGGGAAACTTTCATCCGCCGCATATTGCGAATGGAGCCAGCACTCAGGGGATAGAGAGCAAAGCGAATTACAAGTGTCAGCGCCACGATGGCGAGACCATAGCTAGGCACAATCCCGTAGAAGAAATCCAGGATTGGCAGCATGACATTATTGGAGAGAAACCCGATACCAAAGTCCATTCGTTCTGAGTTAGAGGGGGCGCTAGTAGCTTGTGGAGAATCTTAATCTAAGTTATCTAATGTTTGTGATTTTTGGGTTATAAAACACACAAAAGCCAGGGTAGAGTCGCTGGGGAATTTTTAGATAAGCCATTGACAATTCAATTCGAGCATCTAAAATTTCTTGACTTTTGAGGCAATTCTATCGACTCGCGGAACCATCCGCTGGTTTGCCGGTTCTGGCTGCCATTTTCTCGTTGATGTAGTCATAAATTTCCCGGAATCGAGGTAAGGCTCTGAGTTCCAGGCGACTGCCATCTCGAAGAGTGACTACCATATCGCCCCAGAGACCAATTCCACGGGGAACCTTCACGACATTAACAATTTCTGAGTAGATAATGTCGGTGCGATCGCGTCCCATCCAACCACCCGTTACCGAGATACGACGAGTGGTAATCCGGTATCGCAACCAAAGCGCTCTCACAATTGCCCCTACCGTCAGAGGTATACAGATGACTGTAAATCCCAGCAGGATATTAATAATCAAATCACCTATGTGGGGACCGCCTTCATAGAAGGTTTCCTCTTTGATGCCCATTGAGTACCTCTGCTTCTGCCAACAACTGCTCTAATTCTCGCAAAATTTGACCATAATCGCACTCCACTGCTATGGGTCGCACAACGATGACCAACCGCCAGCCAGGTGCAATGCGAGGTAACATCTGACGAATTGCTGCCCGAATCCGTCGCTTGATCCGGTTCCGGATGACTGCTCGCTTGCTGACTTTTTGGCTGATGGAGATGCCGATGCGGGTTGGCATCACTTCAGCAGTTTTCATGCCCTTCGCGCCGCTTGATTGCCTCAACGCTCTTAAAGCAAAGTGAGGGGCATTGCGACGCAGACCGCTCTGGTACACAGCGGTAAAATCTTGCCGGTGCCTGAGTCGATTTGCTCTGGATAATGCCACTAGAAACTCCGCCCTCCTGGGTGGCTTAAAAGAAGGATGAAGGGGAAATCAATTCATCCTTCATCCTTCTTTTGTTTCTAAACGGAAAGGCGATAACGTCCCTTTTTTCGGCGAGCTTTGATGACAGCCTGACCATTTTTGGTACGCATCCGTGCTCGAAAACCAGATGTTCTTTTTTGCTTACGATTAGTGCCGCCCAGAGTGCGCTGAGTCATCGGTTTTTACTCCAGATTTAGAATCGCCGCTATAGAAAAAGTCACGATTCTCCAGCATAGCATCACATTGCGCTCCTTTTACAGGTGCCCCTTGGCTGCACAGAAGCGGACGTGGACTGTGCCTTAATTAATACTCAAAATCCAGGTACCGAGATAACGGGGCAACGGTACATCGCCGGGAGTAAGAATCGCACCCGTGAAATAATAAGTTCCACCAAAAGGCGGGTTTTTCACGTTAGACAAGATTAAATCTACGCTGTTACCAGCAGCCACTGGCTCCTGCATATAAATCAGAAGTTTGTAATTTTCTTTGTCCCAGACAACCTCTTTGAGGGGCAGCTTTTTCCCTTTGACACGGACTTCAACGTTTTTCGTGTCAAACTTGCCCTTATAGTAATCGGGATAAGTGATGACAAACTGAGCTGCCCCTAATTCCATTTTTTTGGCGGGAATCTTGAGCCGGTAGCGATCCCAAGCATCCGATTGACCGCCAAAATCTAACCGATAGCTCAGCTGATTTTGCCGTTCAACACCGCTAAAAATGGTTAAACCGGGTAGACTCTGTGCTTGGGTGAGGCTGGCAAAGCCCGTTAGCACGCAACCCGTCGCCGCTAGGGCAGAAATTAGGCGTCGCTTAGAGGATTTTGTTGACAACATAGGCTCTTGTATCTCAACTGTAGAGAGTGGGCTTCGTTACTAAACTTTACTATTTTTGGCTCAAGCGGGGATGTAGCCGCCTCGAATGAATCCTCCCCCGTGACGCGGGAAGCCGGAAGAAAGTGCCCCAGATGCAAGCTTAGTGAGCTTTTGAGTCGAGCGATCGCTCAGGTTAGGGCAATGGAACCAGACCGGCTCATAAAGACAGTTGATTTTAAACTAGTTGCCGCTCGGCGCGATCGCGCTGCTCGGCATTTTTTTATGTACTAATGTATATCATTATGTATTTTTTTGGTTATTTATTGAATAAATTTGAAAAAATCAGCCGGAAACAAACCCTTCAATTAATCTGAATTGACGCCAGAGATTATAGGCACCAGAGGGTTTAAGAGAAAGCTTTTTATCATCGGTTAAAGCTTTGAAAACGGGTTCTAGGTGATATCGTCTTAGGACGTGCGTGAGTGTGGAACTCTAAATTCATAAAACAAAGTTAAAGATACGGATCGGAATTTAGAAATCCGCCTAGGATGCAAAAGGATAGGATGCAGAAGGGTTTCGTAGAATTGATTGGGAGAGTTCATGAGAATTGCGGTTGCAAAGGAAGTTGAAGTTGGCGAACGTCGTGTGGCACTGGTGCCTGACACTGTAGGCAGGTTAGTAAAACAGGGTCTAGAAGTGTGGGTAGAGGCGGGTGCTGGTGAGCAAGCATTTTTCTTTGATGACGCCTATAAAGCAGCTGGTGCAACGATTGTCTCGGATACAGGTGCTTTGTGGCGCGAGGCGGATGTTTTATTAAAAGTTAATCCGCCGAAAGAGCATGAAATTCATCAGCTCAAGGAAGGAGGCGTGTTGATTGGGTTTCTAAATCCTTTGGGAAATCCAAACCTAATCCAGCGTTTAGCCGAGCGCCGAGTCACTGCCTTCAGTATGGAATTGATCCCCCGCACCAGTCGGGCGCAGAGCATGGATGCTTTGTCTTCTCAGGCGGGAGTGGCTGGATACAAGGCGGTACTGATTGCAGCGGCGGCTGTGCCGAAGTTCTTCCCGATGTTGACGACAGCAGCTGGGACAATTGCACCGGCAAAAGTATTTATCATGGGTGCAGGCGTAGCGGGACTGCAAGCGATCGCTACTGCTAGACGCCTAGGTGCCATCGTAGAAGCCTTTGATATTCGTCCTGCCGTGAAAGAAGAGGTGCAAAGCCTAGGGGCGAAATTTATCGAAGTGCAGCTGAATGAAGAAACTGTAGCGGCGGGTGGCTACGCGAAAGAAGTTTCTGAAGCCTCTAAGCAACGCACCCAAGAAGTCCTCACCGAACACGTCAAGCAAGCCGATGTCGTCATTACCACAGCTCAGGTTCCGGGCAGGAAAGCGCCCATCCTGGTGACTGAGGAAATGGTAGCCCAGATGAAACCGGGTGCGGTCATTGTCGATTTGGCAGCTGAGCAAGGCGGCAACTGCGCCTGCACGGAACCTGGCAAGGATGTACAGCGCAACGGAGTCACGATTATTGGCCCGATAAATTTACCTGCGTCTATGCCGGTTCACGCCAGTCAAATGTATGCCAAGAATGTTTTGACTTTGGTGCAATACCTGATTAAAGAGAGTGCATTGCAGCTGAATTTTGAGGATGACATCATTAGTAGTACCTGCGTCTCTAATAACGGTGAGATTCTCAATCAACGAGTCCGGGATGGTTTGACTCAGGTAAAGATTAACGCCTAGAAAAATGGTGGATGAAACCCATTTTCTCTCTAGAAAACGGGTTTCTTAGCTATCAAATTAGGTATCCAATTTGAAGATTGTCGGTGGGCAGTGTCCACCTTGACCGCTGAATCAAGAAGGAGTATTGAGCTGAATGACAGAAACCTTAATTGGCGCTTTGTTTGTATTTGTATTAGCATCTTTTATCGGATTTGAAGTAATTAACAAAGTGCCACCGACACTCCATACTCCCCTAATGTCTGGGGCAAATGCAATTTCTGGAATTGCCGTGATCGGGGCGCTGATTGTCTGCGGGCCGCGCGAGTCAAATCTCAGCGTCATTTTGGGCTTAATTGCCGTGGTGCTAGCAACCATCAACGTAGTAGGTGGTTTCTTAGTGACGGATCGGATGTTGCAAATGTTTAAGAAAAAGGTAAGCGGGTAATGGATAAGCTTTGAATTTTGAAAAGAAGAAATTTCTCACTCAAAATTCAAACCCGAACACTCAAAACTTTTCTGATTACCAATCACCAATTACCCATTACCGACGAACAAGTGATATGACGGAATTTCTGCCAACTGGGATACAGCTGACTTACTTAGTAGCAGCGTGTTTGTTTATTCTGGGATTGAAGAAGCTGGGTTCACCGGCGACAGCTCGCACAGGCAATCAGTGGGCAGCTGTCGGGATGCTACTGGCTATCGTGGCAACACTGCTAGATAGGCAGGTGTTGAACTACGAAATGATTCTGTTAGGTTTGCTGATTGGTTCAGTGTTGGGAGCGATCGCAGCCTATAAAGTAGAAATGACCGATATGCCCCAAATGGTGGGTCTACTCAACGGTTTGGGAGGCTTAGCTTCTGCCCTCGTCGCTGTAGGAGAATTTTGGCGGCTCTTGGGCACGCAGCAAGCAATCCCCTTCGACGCCAACCTCTCGATTATCAGTAGCGTATTTATCGGCGGCGTCACCTTCACTGGCAGTATGATGGCCTTTGCCAAATTGCAGGGACTCATTAGTGGTTCTCCCATTACTTTTCCCTTACAACAACCCATCAACGCCCTCCTATTAGTAAGTTTTGTAGCAGCGAGTGCCTTCCTGCTAATTACCCCAGACAACTTACCTGTATTTCTAGCAATGGTAGGGATTTCCTTACTGCTGGGCGTGCTGTTCGTGATTCCGATTGGCGGCGGCGATATGCCCGTCGTAATTTCGCTGCTGAACTCGCTTTCTGGGGTCGCTGCGGCGGCTGCTGGTTTCGTGGTGATGAACAATATGCTGATCATCTCCGGAGCCTTGGTAGGCGCTTCAGGCTTAATCCTGACCGAAATTATGTGTAAGGCGATGAACCGTTCCCTTGCCAGCGTGCTGTTTGGTGCCTTTGGGAAAGCTGGGGCATCTGGTGGCGCTGGTGGTGCAGATGGGGGCGATAAAAATGTCCACAGCATTGATACCGAAGAAGGCGCGATGATGTTGGGCTATGCGCGTTCCGTCGTGATTGTTCCCGGCTATGGCATGGCAGTGGCTCAAGCACAACACGCTGTCCGCGAATTGGCTGACGGCTTAGAAAAACTAGGCGTTGAAGTGAAATACGCCATTCACCCAGTCGCGGGACGGATGCCAGGACACATGAACGTATTGCTAGCAGAGGCGAATGTGCCTTATCCGCAGCTATACGACATGGATGATATCAATCCGCAGTTAGAGCAGACGGATGTGGCGCTGGTGATTGGGGCGAATGATGTTGTGAATCCAGCGGCTCGTCACGATTCTGCTAGCCCGATTTACGGGATGCCGATTCTGGAAGTAGATAAGGCAAAACACACGATTGTAATTAAACGCGGGATGAGTGCGGGTTTTGCCGGTGTGGATAACGAGCTTTTCTACAAAGACAAAACGATGATGCTATTTGGCAGTGCGCGGGATGTCGTGGCGAAGCTGGTTGCTGAAGTGAAGCAGCTATAAACAGATTTTGAGTTTTATATCATCACTCAAAATTGCGATCGCGATACGATACCAGTCTGCTTCAGGAGTTTAATACTCCTGAAGCTATCTTTTCTTTGGAATAAAAGATAGGTTAGGCTGGGCTTACCAGAGGCATCTGCTACATTCAGAAACCACGGTTATGTGATTTTGCATGAAAGCAGCATGAGACAATTCATCGCGGGTTTTACCGCCGCTTTAGTAGGTTTGGCGATCGCTTCGGTTGGTTCCGCGATGGCTCGTGAACCTGGTATCTATTTTAGGAATTCCCGTGCATTGTCAGACAAGGCAGATGGGAATGGGACTCCAAAGCCGATTTTAACCAGCCAAACCGCGTCCTCCACTCCAAAACAACCAACAGAGGAACTTTCCGCACTTTTAGATACGGTGGTGGAGGGCAACAGCTCGTTTGCCCTCGATCTCTATAACCGTCTGCGGAAACAAGAAGGAAACCTATTCTTCTCCCCTTACAGCATTTCAACGGCACTCGCCATGACCTACGCTGGAGCTGGCGGACAAACGGCGACCGAGATGGCGAAAGTTCTCCACTTCACCTTAGAGCAAGAACGCCTGCATCCGACTTTTGCCGCGCTCATGGCTGAGCTAAACGCCAGCGAACAGCAGGGATATCAAATTGCAGTTGCGAATCGGCTTTGGGGTCAAAAGGGCTATGGCTTTAGCGATCGCTTTTTGAAAACTACCCAAAACGACTACGGCGGGGGACTCCAAGAGGTGGACTTTGCCGGTGCGACTGAACAGACTCGCCGCACGATCAACAACTGGGTCGCAAAAAAAACTGAAGACAAAATTCAAGACCTGATTGCGCCAGGGACGATCTCTTCTAAGACCAAGCTGGTGCTGACAAATGCCATTTACTTTAAAGGTGCCTGGTTCAGCCCGTTCGATCGGCAAAAAACCAAAGATGAGCCGTTTTATGTCACTCCAACGCAGCAGGTTAGCGTGCCGATGATGTGCAAGACGGAGCAATACGGCTGGGCAGATATTGGCAGCTTGAAAGTGTTAGAGCTACCCTACGGTCAAGGCGAGGAGATATCCAAGGAATTATCGATGGTCATTCTCTTACCCAAGCAAGTGGATGGGTTGGCGAAGATGGAGCAGCAGCTGACGCCAAAAAACTTGGAACGGTGGCTATCGTCCCTCAAATACGAGCAGATGGTTGAAGTTTGGGTGCCTAAGTTCAACCTCACTTCAGAGTTTGACCTAAGCAAGGTACTGGCAAATATGGGGATGCCCGAAGCTTTCAGCGTTCAAGCTGACTTCTCGGCGATGACCGGCAAGAAAGGGTTGTTCATCTCCAAGGTGATTCACAAAGCCTTCGTGGAGGTAAATGAGGAGGGCACTGAGGCAGCTGCGTCTACAGGGGTTGGGATGACTAGGGGGGCAAACAAAGAGTTTCGAGCCGATCGCCCATTTGTGTTCCTGATTCGGGACAAGCAGTCGGGTAGCATTTTGTTCCTGGGTCGTGTGTTGAATCCGCTACAGTCAACAGCGGCTGTTGGGAAGTAAAGTTGATGCCGATCGCTTGGGAAATCGAGAAAATAGAAGATAGAGGGTTCCCAGCATTGATGCCTTTATCCTAAATTAGGAGTCTGCCAGCCGTGGTTGTACAAATATCTGATAGCACCTACGAAGTCAAGACCCAAGAAATTGCCAAACAACTGTTGGCAGCAACGAGAGAAAATCGCTCCTTTTTTGCCCAAATGCGCGACCAAATGCGCTGGGATGATAAATTACTTGCTTGGGCAATGGCCAACCCTGGTTTGCGAGTGCAGCTATTTCGCTTCATTGACTGTCTGCCTGCGCTGCACAGTAAACCGGAAGTTGCTCGCCACTTACAAGAATACTTGGCGGATGAGTCGGTTGAACTCCCGACGAGCCTGAAAGGGATGCTCAACTTTGCGTCTCCAGACTCAATGCCCGGTCAGGTAGCAGCGACAACGGTGAATACAGCAGTTGAAACCTTAGCGCATAAATATATCGCTGGGGAAAGTATTAAACAGGTTATTAAGACGGTTGAGCGATTGCGTAAGGAGAAAATGGCTTTCACCATCGACCTGTTGGGGGAAGCGGTGATTACGGAAACTGAGGCGCAGTCGTATTTAGATAGATATTTGGAATTGATGCAGCAGCTGACGGAGGCAGCGAAGACGTGGACGCGGGTTCCGGCAATTGACCAAGCAGATGGAGAAGAAATCCCCCAAATTCAAGTATCTGTCAAGCTGACAGCGTTTTATTCGCAGTTCGATCCGTTGGATGCAAAGGGAAGCGAGGAGCGAGTGAGCGATCGCATCCGGCTTCTCTTACGTCGCGCCCAAGCGTTGGGGGCTGCCGTTCACTTTGACATGGAACAGTATGCCTACAAAGATTTGACGCTCTCCATCCTCAAACAGTTGTTGATGGAAGAGGAGTTTCGGAGTCGCACGGATCTCGGGATAACGCTGCAAGCTTATCTGCGCGACAGCGAACAAGATTTGCGCGGCTTGATTGACTGGGCGAAACAGCGTGGCTATCCCCTGACAGTGCGCTTGGTAAAAGGGGCGTACTGGGATCAAGAAACGATTAAGGCGATGCAGAAAGATTGGCCGGTGCCAGTTTACAGCGATAAAACGGCAACCGATGCCAATTTTGAGAAGATGACCCAGCTGTTGCTGGAAAATCATGAGTATTTGTACGCGGCAATTGGCAGTCATAACGTGCGATCGCAAGCACGGGCGATGGCGATCGCGGAAAGTTTGAAAATTCCCCGCCGTCGCTTTGAGATGCAAGTTTTGTACGGCATGGGGGATAAGCTGGCAAAAGCGCTCGTCGATAAAGGTTATCGGGTGCGGGTGTATTGTCCTTATGGGGATTTGCTACCGGGGATGGCTTATTTGATTCGCCGGTTGCTGGAAAATACTGCCAATAGTTCGTTCTTGCGACAAAATCTGGAAGAGCGTCCGATTGAGGAATTGTTAGCGCCTCCCGTCGTAGAAAGTTCGGATTCATTCAAAGCTCAAAACTCAAAACTCCCAACTCAAAACTTGCCTTTTCACAATGCAGCGGATACGGATTATGCAGAAGCTGAGGAAAGGAAGCGATCGCAACAAGCTTTGCAAACGATGCGCGAACAGTTGGGTAAAACCTATTTACCTCTGATTGACGGTGAATATGTAAACACATCCGATCTCGTTAATTCAGTGAATCCTTCCAACCCCAGCGAGGTGGTTGGCAAAATCGGGTTGATTAGCGTAGAACAGGCAGAACAAGCGATCCAAGCCGCAAAAGCAGCATTTGCCAATTGGCGGCGGACTCCGGTGCCAGAAAGGGCTGGAGTGTTGCGGAAAGCCGCAGATTTGATGGAAAAACGCCGCGCTGAATTATCCGCGTGCATGGTATTAGAAGTTGGGAAGCCAGTGCGGGAATGCGACGGTGAAGTTTCCGAGGCGATAGACTTCTGCCGTTACTACGCCGACGAAATGGAACGGCTGGATGCTGGGCACCATTATGACATCGCCGGGGAAACCAACCGCTATAACTACCAACCACGAGGGATTTCCCTGATTATTTCCCCTTGGAATTTCCCCTTGGCGATTCCCACCGGAATGACAGTGGCGTCACTGGTGACTGGGAATTGTACGCTTCTCAAACCCGCTGAAGTTTCATCGGTGATTACAGCGAAACTCAGTGAAATTTTGGTAGAAGCAGGCATCCCTCGTGGGGTGTTCCAATACGTCCCCGGAAAAGGTTCAACGGTGGGTGCTTATATGGTGAAGCATCCCGACGTCCACATGATTACTTTCACAGGTTCTCAGGAAGTCGGTTGTCGGATTTACGCTGATGCGGCGATTTTACAACCAGGGCAAAAACACCTGAAGCGGGTGATTGCCGAAATGGGTGGCAAGAATGCGATTATCGTCGATGAAAGTGCCGATCTCGACCAAGCTGTGCAAGGTGTGGTGCAGTCCGCCTTTGGTTACAGCGGACAGAAGTGTTCGGCGTGTTCGCGGGTAATTGTTCTAGAACCCATCTATGATGCCTTTGTAGAGCGTTTGGTGGAAGCGACGCGATCGCTCAATGTTGGCCCGGCGGAGGCACCCAGCACCCAAGTTGGCCCCGTGATTGATGCAAACGCACGCGATCGCATTATGGAATATATCGAGAAAGGGCGTCAGGAAGCCAAAGTCGCGCTGGAAATGTCCGCACCCAACAATGGCTATTTTATCGGGCCGACGATTTTCTCAGAAGTCCCGCCAGAGGCAACGATTGTTCAAGAAGAAATTTTTGGTCCGGTTCTAGCCGTCATGCGGGTCAAGAATTTTGAGGAAGCGATCGCGGTTGGTAATAACACCAACTTCGCCTTGACTGGCGGTCTATATTCCCGTACACCTTCCCACATTCAACAAGCTGAAAATGAATTTGAAGTCGGCAACCTCTACATCAATCGCGGCATCACTGGCGCAATTGTAGCAAGGCAGCCCTTCGGTGGTTTCAAACTTTCTGGCGTCGGTTCTAAAGCAGGTGGCCCAGATTACTTGCTACAATTCCTCGAACCCCGCGTAGTGACAGAAAATATCCAGCGCCAAGGATTTGCTCCGATTGAAGGAGTAGATTAGAAAGGCAAAAGTAAGAAGACAAAAGTAAACAGAAAGAATTGTTTCTTTTACTTTTGTCTTTTTATTGGGGTAAGGTAATTGGGAGAAAATAATAGAGCGGTTCTCAATTTGATGCAATACAAAATGAGAAAGAAGTTAAAAGAACCTATCTGGATTCTGTGACCGATAAAGATAAAAGCACTAAGTTTAAAAATAGAAGTCTGCTAATTCTAGGAATCATTTGGCTGGTGGGGGCAGTTAGCGATCGCATTTGGTTTACGCTTGACCACTCGGTGCCAGCTTGGGATCAGGCAGATTACTTGACGGGATCGTTGAACTACTGGAGGGCTTTGCAACAACCCCAGTGGTTTTCAGGCGAGTGGTGGACGAGTTTTTGGCTGTTGACCTCCAAAGTGCCGCCTTTTACCTACATTGCGGCTGCTATCGTCCAGCATCTCTTTGGGACGGGGGCGGATCAAGCCACGCTGGTTCTGTTGCTATTCAGTGCGATGCTTTTGGGTTCGGTTTATGGTTTGGGCGTCCAGCTATTTAGCATTGAAGTCGGTTTATGGGCGGCTGGGCTGTGCCAATTGTTACCGGGGATTTATCAATATCGCCTGGATTTTCTGCTGGATTATCCGCTGACAGCGGTTGTGACGTTGAGTTTCTTTTGCTTGACGGTTTGGCGAAATTGTCGAACCGCAGAGGAACAGAGGACGCAAAGAACAAGAGAATGGGTTTGGGCGGCGGCGTTTGGGCTTTCTTTGGGGCTGGCGCTGATGGTAAAGCAGACAGCGCTGTTCTTTCTGTTGACGCCGATTTTGTGGGTGGGGTTTGGGACGATTCTTCGGCACCGGGCATGGGGACGCCTCGCGCAACTGGTTTCTGGGTTGCTGCTTTCGGTTTTGGTCTTTGGTCCTTGGTATCGCACCAATTGGCTGCTGATGCTGACAGCGGGAAAACGGGCAACCGTGGATTCAGCGATCGCGGAGGGAGATCCCGCCCTCAATACTCTAGACGCTTGGACTTACTATTGGAAAATTCTTCCTTACCATCTGTCTTGGCCTTTGTTACTCATTCCAATTGTGGGATTGCTGATTTATTCAATTAAAAAAATAAAAACTCAACAAGAGAATTCTTCAACTTTTAATTTTTCATTTCTAAATTTTGATTCAATTGCTTGGCTTGCGGTATTTTGGCTGGGAGCTTATTTACTGGGTTCGCTGAATATTAATAAAGATTCTCGCTATGTCTTGCCTTACTTGCCGGTGGTAGCGCTATTTTTGGCTTATGGCTTGACGCGCCAGACAGGACGCTGGAAACATCATATCCGTTGGGGAACCGTTGGTTTGGCGGTGCTGCTAATGTTTCTGAACCTGTTCCCCGTGGGATGGATGTTTGCCAATTTCACGCAAGTCCTCAGTCCCTATGCCCAGCATCCCGTTTATCTGGGAGAAAAATGGCCTCATCAACAAGCGATCGCCCAAATTATTCAAACCGAACCTTATCTGCGTTCCACACTAGGAGTATTACCCTCAACCGCAAAAATTAACCAGCACAATTTCAATTATTACGGTGCGTTAGAAAATTTTCAGGTGTATGGGCGTCAGGTAGGAACCCGAAAAAGGTTTGTCCCTCAAGATGCGCGATCGCTTTCCTGGTTCCTCACCAAAAGTGGCAACCAAGGATCGATTCCAGACGCGCAAGCAATCATCGTCCAAACTGTTGAACAAGGTTCGGATTTCCAGTTGCACAAAACTTGGGATTTACCCGATGACAGCGTTCTGAAACTGTATCATCGCAAAACGCCACCCATCCAAGTACAACCCCTCACAGAACCCCGCACTCAAGTCAACCTAGAACGGGTGAGTGTACCGAATCAAGCCCCACCAGGGATTCCCGTACCGATTACCTACGAATGGTCTGGTTCCTGGGAACAGTTGCAATCTGGGTTAGTGCTGCTGACTTGGCGAATAAGCGATCGCATTGTTGAAAATTCCACAGTTAACAATTCCAAAGTTGAAAATTCCAAATCTGAATGGCTGCACGATCACGGGATTGGCATGGGAGAATTGTATCCAAAAGTTCTTCCCTCTAAGCTTTCTGCGAATGGCTTTCGAGTTACCGAACAGATGGCGATGCTGCCGCCAGCAAATATATCGGCTGGAATTTACCGCCTAGAAGCGACTTACCTGAACCGGCAAACGGGTGAAACTTACCCGATACAGGTTCCCCCCGTGACACTGAAGATTGAACCCCTTGCCGCCGCCACACCCGCACCTGAATTGGATTTGCTGACTCAGTTGCGGACTCTAGCCGCTACCTTACCCCAAGGGACAGAAGCTCTAGAGTCGATATTTGAAGAAACTGGGCGCATCAACCAGTACGACCCGATTCAAGACTATCTAAATCAAACCTTAACGGCATTGGAATACCGACTGCAACGGGAACCGCAAAACCGGGATTGGGCATACACGCTGGCTTTGTCAAAGGCGCTGAAGCGACAAGTCAAAGGTGCGATCGCTGCCTTAGAACGAGTCGTTGAGATCGACTCCCAAAATCCTTACGCTTATGCCTATCTCGCCTTTGTCCATCTGTACGATTGGCATCCCGCCGCCGCCCAGAAAGCTTTGAAACCGGCTCTTGCCATCAACCCGAACTTATCCGAACTTCAAGCCCTGAATGGCGTAGCAACGCTTCTGCAAGGCAATCTTGTCAAAGCTTGGCAAATTCTGAAAGAATTAAAAATTCCGAATTAGAAACAAAATTCTTGCTTTTGCCTTTTACTTTTTGCCTTCTTCAGAGATGTTTCATCAAAATTAGCTCCAACTGAGGAATGCCTATCGGCTTGCTGAGATAATCATTAGCACCAGCCTCTAGAAAACGGTCTCGATCTTCTGCCATTGTATTTACCGTCACCATTACCACTGGCAGTCTTTCCAGTTCCGGCTGCTGTTTTAAGTCTTTTAGTAAATCTAACCCGCTGTATCCACCGGGTAAATTTACATCCAACAAAATCAGATCGGGCTGGAAGTTTCGCACCCGCTGGAGGAAATCCGTCCCATCAAGCAAATGTTCGACGGTATGACCTACGACTTGGAGATAGTCTTGCAACAGCAACCCACTATTTTCATCGTCTTCCACAATTAGAATTCGTCCTTTGCCAGGGAGAGAAAAAGGGTTGGCGGCGGCTTTTAACTCGCCTTTTAACTCGCCATTGTTAAGTCCAGAAGACAATGAAGAAGAATCGCCCCCCTCGCTTGGAAACTGATAGATGGAGACTGATTCATTGCTCATATCGGGCAGATATAGAGTAAACTCACTGCCTTTTCCTAGGGTTGAGGAAACCGTCACATCTCCACCATGAAGTCGGGCTAAACTGCGAGTCAGTGACAACCCCAAACCAGTGCCAGCAAACTGCCGGTTCAGTCCGCTGTCCAATTGGCGAAATGGCTCAAATAATAATGACAGCTTCTCAGGGGCAATACCAATGCCCGTATCCGCTACGGTAAACGCAATGCATCCAGGCTGCTTTTGCACAATTAGGGAAACTTGACCCGATGGTGTGAACTTAATTGCATTCGATAGCAGATTCAATAACATCTGCTTTAGACGTCGTTCATCGGCGACACAAACATCAATTTCTGGGTCAATTTGACTGGTGAGTTGTAGCCCTCGTTCGTAGGCTTGTTCCCTCATAATTGTAACGATGTATTCGCACAAATTCGGCACGATAATTGGCATCGGGCAGAGTTTCTCTTTGCCTGCTTCGACCTTAGAAAGGTCAAGAATATCGTTAATCAGCGATAGGAGATGTTCGCCACTGTTATTAATGCAGGTGACATACTCTTTCTGTTTCTCATTGATTGTGCCAAAAATTTCTTGCCGCAGGATGTGAGAGAGTCCTAAGATGGCGTTAAGGGGCGTTCGGAGTTCGTGGCTCATGGTGGCAAGGAATTCACTTTTTGCTCGACTTCCCGCTTCTGCCGCTTCCTTTGCTTCCCGCAGTTCGATTTCTTTGTTCATGCGATCGCTAATGTCATACACGACCGCTTGCAGCACTTTTCGGTTGTCCAGCTCGATTGCCGTTAGCATCACCTCTGCCGGAAAATCTTTACCATCCAACGTCCGATGAATCCAATCAAAGCGACAGTTGCCTTCTGTTAGGGCAGTGGTAATGCGATCGCAAGCTAGAGTCAGGGAACTTTGACCATCGGGCTGAGTTGGTGGTGAGAATGTGCTGGGATGTTTGCCGCAAAACTCCTCCAAGCCATTACAGCCAAATAGGTGTAGGGTTGCACTGTTGCAATTGAAAATTTCTTGTTCATCCAACAGCATCACCGCCGCGCTGGTCGATTCATAGAGCGTTCGGAATTTGGTTTCCGATTCTTGCAGTGCCTTTTCTGCTTGTTTGCGCTCGGTAATGTCTCGCGTCGTATTGACCGCCAGCAGGACTTTCCCCCTGTCATCGCGGATTGCCGCCCCATTGATACTCACCCACTTGCGCTCTCCATTGAGACCGTGTACCACCAGCTCCTGATCGGTAAAAACTTCCCCTTGAAGTGCCCTTGTTAGGGGTAACTCCGACCGACGAGGGCGGGAACCATCTGGGTTACGGACTTTTAATTTAGTTAAAAAATTCTTGACGTGAGGCATAGAGCCTGGAGCGGAGGTAGGTGTAACACCATTCCCGACCAAACCATATATCTGCAATGCCGCCCGATTTAACAGCACGATTTGACCATCGGGTTGAGTAACAGTAATTCCCTCTTGAATAGAATCAAGAATGGCTTCCAGCAGTGTTTTTTCTTGAGCGAGTTGCTGAGTGCGCTCCTGAACCAGGCTTTCTAGCTGTTCAAGCTCGTGGGCATTGTAGAGTGCGATCGCTGTCTGTCCAGCTAACTGTTGCAGCAGTTGGATTTCCCATTCTAAGAACGGCGGACGCGGCTTGATCGAGCCGACGACTAGATAGCCGTAGAATTGCTCTCTTACGAAGATAGGAGCCAAGAGCATCGTACTTGGTCTCGTTTCCGCGCAAAGCGCTTGATAGGCTGGGGTCAACCAAAAGTCAGTAGTGTTTGCGATCGCTACCGGACGGTTTTCGAGCAACTCACTTCGCACCGTTTCCCAGCCTTCTACGGACAGGGTTGTCCCTTGTAGGGGCGATTGAGAAATCGGCTTTACGGCATCTGATAAATGGGGCCAATACTCCGCTTCAATGTAAACTCGGTTTGATTCCGACAAGTCTCGGACTACCATGCAGAAATCGCAGCTCATCGGGACTGCCGTCTGTCGGACAATTTCATCAACGACTGATTTTGGATCGAGATTAGAATTTAAGGCAGTCGTGATGCGGTTTACTAAGGCTTCTCGCTCCAGTTGTTGCTGCAAGGCTCGCTGGGTTTGTTGGAGTCGTATCTGCATCCGCTGACGCTCAATGGCATATCGCACGGTGCGGAGCAGCAGATGGCTGTCGGCATGACCTTTGACGAGATAGTCTTGCGCTCCTTCTTGTACAGCAGAAAGTGCGATCGCTTCATCGGCTAGCCCCGACATCACCACAATCGGCACCTCTGGTACAGCATTGCAGACTCGTCTGACGGTTTCTAAACCCTGAGCATCTGGCAGCGATAAATCTAACAAAATCACCCCGATCGATAGTGGGAGGCGATCGCCTTTCAGCTCAAAAGGTTGCTGGTTCGCTGGTTGGTTAAACCTTTCAATCTTCAACTTCTGAACGTTCAACCCTTCTGAACTGACGAGGCAATCCAGGGCTTCTGTGAGCGTTTGAACGTGGATCAGCGTTATCTGGGGAGCATTGACTTCCCGCAGCAGTTCCCGCACGAGACGGGCATCGCCAGGGTTATCCTCCACAAGCAATACGGCGATCGGTTCAGTCTGCATGGGTTGCACTCCAATTCTTTTACTGGAGGGTCTTCTTCCAGCATTTCCCCTCTCTTTCGGCAGCGTTACCATCTTTATGAGCTAAAACTTCCAGGATTACTTTGAAAATTCTTAGGAACCAATCCACCTCTACTGGCTTGGTAATGTAATTGAGATGCTATGTATTGTAAATATTTTAATCTTTCATCAATGTTATCGGGATTACTTGCGGAGTCCCTCCAGTGTGCTGGTTTGGCTTGTTTTTTGCCCACACTCGATCAATATTTTTTTAGAATTCGTATCTACAAGCATGATGTCTGACCCTACCTACAGGGTGAATTTACTATACTTCGCCCCCTGAAATGCCACGTCTGAGAAGTTGGTTATGGCATCATCCCTCTGTACAGGCTTTCCGATTCGGGCGGCAATTTCTTAGGATTGGCGACAGTATCTTCTTGACCGAATAAATAACTCCTCGTAGTTGCTGATACGACTTTTAAAAAAATCTAAATCTTTAAAGATTGTAAAGCTAATGGCTGGTCATTTTTTTGCTTGAATAATTGCTAAAATTTATTTTTTTAAGAATTTCTAAATAAAAATAGATTTTATATGTCTAATTTTTTTATTGAATTTTAAATTAGTGATATAGTAGCAATCTCATTTGAGCTGTAAGATGCTAGCAGTTCAGATACCTGACTTCTTAGAGAAGTCGGGTATCTCGCCCTTAGAAACCATTTAGGCTGGCTATATATATTATTAAATTAAAAGAATTTTAGTTGACAAATGCACCTAAGCTAGGTTTATTTTTTAGCTAAAAAATAGTAATTTATCCTATATCTGAAGACTGATTTCTGATGAGGGATGTAATCAGAACTGGGATAGATGTGTAATAGAAAATATAAAACTTCCTTAAAAGGGAAACAATAATTATGACTTGGTTAGAAAGGCAATTTGGACCACAGAATACCAGCACAGAAGGAGACAGCAAACATGACGCGCAAGCTGTCGAAGAACAAATGAGTCCAGGACTTACGGGTGAGTATGATTGGGAGTTGCGTGAGAAGGCTGGGATGCATAAACCTCCAACATTGCCAGAATACATGGGCTTTGAGGGGGAATACGATGCTAACGGATTAGCTAAGCGCGTTGCTGCTGCATTTGATCAAGAGCCGAACCTCAAAAATATTGACACTCTTGAAATCGCTCAAGACGGTGGCACGATTATCCTCACGGGTTCTGTACCCGATCAATCAATTTTGAGCCATGTCGAAGCGGTTGCTGCCAAAGTAGATGGCACCAAAGCAGTAGACCTTCACCAAGTGGAAATTAAAACCCACGAAGGTTCCGTCCGATAAAATTAGAAAGGTCTGCTGTTAGTGGGAGATAAAGATTGGCTCAGCTGCAACGATTAGCGATCGCTCCCTCTCAATTTCAAAACCAGCAAATTATCCTGACTGCCGAACAACAGCATTACCTCAGTCGGGTGTTGCGGTTGCGGGAGGGCGATCGCTTTATCGCAATGGATGGACAAGGGCACTGGTGGCTGGCGAAGCTGGAGGCGAATCAGGGGCAGCTTCTAGAGCCGATTTCCGTCCAAACTGAGTTGCCCTGCTCGATAACGCTAATGCTTGCGTTGCCAAAAAACGGCTTTGATGAAGTGGTGCGCTACAGTACCGAACTAGGGGTGGTAGCGATCGCGCCCGTCGTGAGCGATCGCACCCTGCTCAATCCCAGCCCCCAAAAACTCGAACGCTGGCGGCGAATTGCCCAAGAAGCCGCTGAACAGTCAGAACGTCAAATCGTTCCCACAATTTTAGAACCCGTTTCCTTTTCGGCTGCTTTGTCTTCACTCAAGATTAATTCTTCTTCGACAAGGGACAAGAATTATATCTGCGTTGCTCGTGGAGATTCTCCTCATTTACTCGATTGCTTGATTCATCTCTTGCCGCAAGAGGCTTCTCCCCCAGCCCCTCTCCTACAAGGGGAGGGGGCTGGGGAGTCAGGTTTTTCAGGTACAGCAGATGAACTGAAGAATCCAGGGCAAGGAACGATTGTCATCGCCATCGGGCCAGAGGGAGGCTGGACACCCGCAGAAGTCGAACAAGCGATCGCTTCTGACTTCCAACCCGTTTCTCTAGGGCGTCGTATCCTGCGATCTATTACCGCCCCAATGGTCGCCTTATCTCTGGTAGCTGCGGCATGGGAATCCGAAATTAGAGAGATTTAAGGGACTGCTCAATGCACAATTAGAAATGAAGGATGCTTCAATTGCTAATTTTTAATTGTTAATTTTTTAATTACTGTAATGCTTGAACAACTTGCGGAAGCTTTCGAGCGCAAAGACTATAAAACCGTTGCCTGGTTACTCAACCATCTGGTAAAACAGATGCCGCAAAATCCCTTAGTACAGTTTTATGTGGGACGGCTGTACGAAGAAACAGGCAAGTTGGAGGCGGCAGAAAATGCCTATCGGCAACTGCTACGGGAAACCACCAATCCCAAGATTATGACTCAAGCTCGTCAAGGATTGGGACGTATAGAAGCGATCGCCCAACAAAAAAGACGAGACGCGATCGCTCAAGCCACCGCCGCCCCAGAAGACACAGAAGCAGGCGTCTTAGTTCTAGAAGCCGTTAGCGCTGAAAAGAAACAGGTCGCCGCCCAACAGTTAGCTCGAATCGTGCAGATAGACCCTTACACCGCACGGCTACAACTTCCCAGTCGCGGCTGGCGGTTGTACCGAACTGGTCCGGTAGGAGAACTGCGATTCTACAGTCAACAGATGCAGCAAGCCGAAATTCCCAACTTCTGGGCAAACCTTGCAGATGTTCGGAAACTTAACGTTTTTCGCGTCAGCCATTTCCTTTCGGCTTCCCCACCTAGCGTCGTTTGCGAGAACGAACACGGTCAGACAGGTTCCCTGACCTTCAACTGGTCAGAAGTCAGACAACAAGTGCAAGGACTCTTACCAATCTTTGGCGAAGTCATCGACCAAGATGCTCGTCGCCAACTGCAATGGAAAACTCAAACCCAAGACTATGCCCAATTGATCGACTTGCATCTTCCTTCCAGACACAGTATTCTTCGCCTTTGCGATAGCAACTACCAGTTTGGGCAAGGGATTTCTTTCAATGCACAGCCGACTCAAGCCAATCAGGCTACCAACCGCAGTCACTGGAACAATTTACTTCATTTTCTAGAAGGACATTTGCCCCAGACGCCGATTTGGGCAGATTTTACAGATTTTGCTCAAACTGCCCTAGATCGCACAGAAATTCTAAAAAGTCTCAAATCTCATATCGACTTATTTCGGCGTGAAGAAACCCTCTGGGACCCAGCTTTCCAACTGTACAGTGGGCTGGTTTTCCTCAGAGGGTCAAAGAATTAAAAAGCAAATCAAAAATTAGACAACAAGCCTGCTAATTTTTAATTTTTAATTATTTTTTCACCTGACGCGCCATGTCCATGAAGTTGCTCATGCTGGGACCGGGACGCCGACGAGTATTAGAGCTAGAAATTGGATTCAAGTATTTCGGAGCAAACGTGGTATCGGATTGGCTTTGACCCTTGCCGTTAATTGGTGCTGCTGGTTTCTCAGCAACTACTGCCTCAACACCTTCAGCCGTCTGAATTAGCTCTACTGGGGGTCTTTGAGCAATTTCTTTCGGTTCTGAGACTTCTTTAGAGTTTGATGAATTCTTGGATGCAGCCCCTACAAGTTCTGGGGTTGCTTGAGGCTTCGATGAATCTTTTTGTCCATTAGACGCAGATTTAGAAGCGGATGCAGATGCCTTCGCGGGTTCCGGCTTCTTCGATTCTGATGTTTGGGCTTTGACTGGTTCTGGCTTCTTCTGGCTCTCTTGTGCCGCTGGTTTTGCGTCTTTGGACTCTTCTAGCTCCATGTAGTATCCACCAGACTTCTTACGAGGAAGAGCAGCAGCCTCGTTTCCTTCAGATTTCTTAGAGCCAAAAATTCCACCAATGAAAGCGGTAATGCCGCCCAACAATTTTTTGATAAAACCAAACATTTAGTATTACTCCTGAGATTTAAATGACGATGTTGACTGATTCCCGAAACATTGGAGCAAGCTATTCTATTTTTGATGCAAGACTGGTATCGCCAAGGATAAGCTCAACTGCTCAGCTCAGAAAGCAGCCGCTTTACAATATGGACAAAGCGTTTCTACCGTTGCAATTTGCGATCCAGATCGGATTATGAAGTTTTACGGCGGACAAACGCAAGATTCCCAGATAGTTCTTTACAAAAATTTACAAATTTTGTTTTAGTAAGTACAGTTACCCAGCCAGTTAGCTCTGGAAAACGCTCTTTTGTTGCAAGAATTTACATTAATCTCAGATTTTAAGCCACAGCCACTCGACAGGCTGTCCTAAACCAACCCCAGCCGCGATCGCTCGTGTCTAAGCTGGGATTATATGAGATTAATTCCTGGCAAAATGAACAGTGCCCCTAAGCGCAATCCTGTATTGCTAATTCACGGCATCAACGATACGGCTGCTGTATTCCATAAAATGGCTCCTTACCTGGCACAGCAAGGCTGGTCTGTATATGACCTCAGCCTCACCCCCAATAATGGTGCGATGGGTCTGGACTCTCTAGCACAGCAGGTTGCTGATTACGTTGCCAAGACCTTTGCACCCGACCAACCATTTGATTTGGTCGGCTTCAGTATGGGAGGCATCGTTAGCCGCTACTACGTGCAGCGACTAGGGGGCATTAACCGGGTGCAGCGTTTTATTACCATATCAGCACCCAACCACGGAACGTGGGCGGGCTACTTTCACAATGGGATTGGCTGCGTTCAGATGCGCCCTGATAGCGCTTTTCTACAAGATTTGAATCGGGATGTGGCGATGCTGGAACAGGTGAATTTCACCTCGATCTGGACGCCTTTTGATTTAATCATTCTGCCACCGAATAGTTCGGAAATGCCCGTCGGTCAAAATCTACAGGTGCCAGTATTGCTGCACCCGTGGATGATTACAGATGCTAAGGGGGTTAAGGCTGTGGAGAAGGCACTTTTAGAACCACTGAAGCACGATCGCGTAGCGTCTCCTAATGGGAATCGCCAATCTCGGCATACTCCCGAACCCCGAAAATTGCCTCGGCATGAGAGTAATATTTGAACTCCATCAGGTTATAAAACGGATCTTCGAGGAAGAAGGTGCAATGTTCGGTGAGTTGACCGGGAAAGCGATGTTTCGGCTGCTGATAAAAGTGCAACCGTCGCTGTTGTGCCCGTTCTAGCAAGCTTTCCCAGTCAGCAATTGATGTAAAAACCAGCCCAAAGTGTCTGGGATAAATCCCTCGTTGCGGGATAATCGGTTCTTTGCTAACGTGACCTACCAGCTGATGACCGTAGAGATTCAGAATTAAGGCATCGCGGGTTTCACGCCCAACTTGGCAGCCGAGTCCATCAGCGTAGTAGGCTTTCGCTTGGGCAACATCGGAGATGGGAAAAGCAAGATGAAAGATGGTTGGGTTCATCGGTAATATTCTGAGTGCTGTGCTTTTGCGGCGCTTTACTTGCAAGCGAAGATCAAGGGTGATATCGCTATATAGATATATCCTTCACTTGCGGTTCCTTTTTGCGCCTCTCTCACGGGCGAGAGTATTGTGAAAGAGTGTTATGAATTCAAGATTTTTACAGATGCTCTCTACCATTAATTCTTTCAATCCCTGGTTAGTTGCAGTGGGATTGAATACAGTTTTGTTAGCGATCGCCTATTTCGCCCCTAAAAAGTTACTGACCCCCGCCGGATTCCTCCACGCTTGGGCGCTGGGCGTCATTATCTGGGGTACCCTCGGCTGGCAAGGATATTTAGTCGTGATGTTCTATTTTCTCGTAGGTTCTGCCGTCACGCGCATCGGCATGGCTCAAAAAGAAGCCGAGGGAATCGCCGAGAAACGGTCTGGGGCGCGGGGACCAGAGAATGTCTGGGGTTCCGCCCTCACGGGCACTCTATGCGCCTTAGGAACGCTACTGGTGAGTTATTTAGGGCAACCTCAATGGGTGCCTTTCTTACTGCTGGGCTATGTAGCCAGCTTTAGCACTAAGCTTTCAGATACCTGCGCCAGTGAAGTCGGGAAAGCTTATGGTAAACGGACGTTTTTGATTACGACCTTACAACCTGTCGCTAGGGGAACAGAAGGGGCAGTTTCTTTAGAGGGAACAATCGCTGGAGTGGTGGCATCGGTTGCGATCGCTTGTGTTGGCTGGGGCGTTGGTGCGATCGATCTCATCGGGGTGGTTTGGTGCATAGTAGCAGCGTTTATTGCGACCAATTTGGAAAGTGTCATTGGTGCTACGCTGCAATCTCGCTACGATTGGCTTACCAACGAAGTAGTGAATTTTCTCAATACCTTAATCGGCGCGATCGCTGCATTTTTGTTTGCCTTAGCATGGCACTCGTTTAGTCTGACTACTGTGGGGATTGCTTGAAACAGGATGATTTTAAGTAGTCTTTAACTGGATGGCTGCTGACGTTGATAAAGCGACCAATACAGCCCTTTTTTTTGCATCAATTCTAGATGAGTTCCTTGTTCCATTAGTACCCCTTGCTCCAATACCAAAATCAAATCTGCCCGTTTGAGCGGCTCAAATCTGTGGGCAATCATAAAAACGGTACGGTTTTGGGAAATCGCTTGTAAATTTTGTAAAACTTGCTGCTCTGTTTCGCTATCTAAGGCGCTAGTCGCTTCGTCGAGAATTAAAATAGGAGCTTGAGATAAGAATAAACGAGCTAAAGCAATTCGCTGACGCTGACCGCCAGATAAAGCAGTGCCTCGTTCTCCAACGTTATTCTCATAACCGTGGGCTAGTTCGCTGATAAAATCATCGGCAACGGCTAATCGTGCGGCTTCTACAACTTGCTCGGTGGTAATCTCTGAATTGCCTAAAGTAATATTTTCCAAGATGGAACCGTTAAAAAGAAAATCTTCTTGGAGAACTACACTAATTTGTTGGCGCAAGGATGCTAAATCAGCACTTTTAATATCAAATCTATCAATGAGAATCCGCCCTGATTCAATTGGATAAAGTCGTTGCAAAAGCTTGGAAAGGGTACTTTTACCAGAGCCACTTCGCCCGACAATGCCGACAAACATTCCCGGTTGAACGGTGAAGGTAATTCCTCGCAAGATTAGTTCTTGATTGGATTGATAGCGGAAGAAAACCCGATCGAAGCTAACTTTACCTTTGAGAGGCGGGAGAACTAAACCCGATCCGGGTTCCGCTTCCGGGGCAACGTTGAGAATATCTCCAATGCGGTCTACAGAAAGTAAAACTTGCTGGAGATTTTGCCACAATTGCACTAACCGTAAAAGTGGCCCAGTCATTCTTCCCGCCAGCATTTGAAAAGCAACTAGCTGACCAATTGTGAGCTGATGGTTGATGACTAGCGCGGCTCCAAACCAGAGAATGAGTAAGTTGGAAAAATTAGTGAGAAAGTCACCAATATTGTTACTGATATTAGAGGTGGTAGAAGCTTTAAAGCCGGTGCGAATGAAGCGGGCAAATAAACCTTCCCAGCGATCGCGTGCGGTTCCTTCGGCTGCATGAGCCTTCACTGCATGGATTCCCGTCACCGTCTCTACAAGAAACGATTGACTATCCGCACTGCGGTTAAAGGTTTCATTCAGCCAGTTTCGGAGAATTGGCGTCGCCACCAATGTCAACATTGCAAATAGCGGAATCACTGCCAAGGCAACGAAGGTAAGCTTGACATTGTAGTAAAACATCAGCGCCAGGTAGACAACGGCAAAGATGCTATCTAAGATGACAGTTAACGCCGTTCCAGTGAGAAATTGGCGAATATTTTCCAGTTCTTGTACTCGCGCTACCGTATCTCCAACGCGGCGAGACTCAAAATAAGCCAAAGGTAGCCGCATCAAGTGGCGAAATAATTGAGCGGATAAACTAAGGTCTAGGCGTCGTGCAGTATGGGTAAAGATGAATAGCCGCAAGATGCCTAGAATCGCCTCAAAGATAGCAACGCCCAAAAGCGCGATCGCCATCACATCCAAAGTCGGCAGGCTTTCCTGCACCATCACCTTGTCAATAATTACCTGAGTAATGATTGGCGTTGCTAAACCCAACAGCTGCAAGGTGAAAGACGCAACCAGGACTTCCCCCAATAAACCCCGGTAACGCCAAACTGCCGGTAAAAACCAAGTAAGGTTAAATTTGTCTTGTCGCTGAATTAGTTCAACTTGCCACAGTTGCCCATCCCAAGCAGCTTCAAGTAAAGCAAGAGGAATATTTTCGCAAGTTTGGCTGGGGTTGAGGGGGTTAGCAATGATGACGCGATCGCCTTTTACCTCGTATACCACTACCCAATGTTCCTGGTTCCAATGCAACAAAGCCGGAAAAGATAGCTGCTGCAATTCGCGCCCAGATACTACCAAGCGTCGCAGATGTAGCCCTATTTTCTCACTGGCTTCTACAAGCTGTTTCGGGCGTTGTCCCCGGAACTGACGTTGTATCCACTCTAAAGAAGCTGGATTTTGTAAGTATTGCGCCACCATTGTTAAGCAAGCAGCCGCTGAGTTAAGGCTAGAAATAAACGGATAATTACTTACAGGTATCCTCGTTTCGGTTTCTATCGTTGCCTCTTCGCCGCTAGATTTCACGCCGCTAGATTGCTGCCAAAAGCTATCGATTTCTGGAGATGAAGCTTCGTTCCATAACGCCGTATCCCAACGCACTACCACAACTTCTTTGCTAGAGGCGATCGCTTTAAATCCCAGGAATTGCTGCAAGTCGCCGAACCAATCTCCCGCCTCTAAAGTTGCCAGCGGTTTCGCTACTCCTTCTTCCCGCAAACGCACCTTTCCAGACACAATTAAAAACTGGTTGCCCGGACAATCTTTAGACCAAATTTTTTCCCCTAACCTGTAGGAACAGATTTCGGCTTGCGTTTGGAATTTTGCTTGCTGTTCGGATGTCAGCAAGCTCAGAGGTGGAATATTCCAAGGCAAATTCCTAGCGATTTCAACACTACTCAACTGATTTGCAGTTTGACCGTTAAGGTTTGAATTTTCTGTGCTAGCCATTGCTCAAAAAGTTCATTTTGTAGTGCTTCCTTTAGCTGATTATCTTCTAACGAAGCTGGCAGGAATTGCTCAACACGAAATAAAGCCCAACGATTTTCCAGTTTTAATGGCTCTAATAACCGTCCTGGACTCGCGGTATCAATCGCGGCTCGGATTTGGTCTGGTAGCGTTCCTCGACTGACTGGCCCCATCATGCCATTTACAATTCGATCGTCTGTGAGAGAATACTCTTGCGCTAATTGTTCAAAGCTGGCTCCCTCTTCAATTTGGCTATATAATTCTTCAGCTAATTCTTGTTGGGCTACCACAAGACGAGAGAGTACAACTCGATCCAGAAGTAGCTTGCGTTCAATGAAATATTCTTTCAGTTTCGGCTCTGCAATCTGAGCTTTGAGCTTGGTTAACTGAAAACCAGATTTTACCTGATTGTGGAAGGTTTCGTAGTCGATTCTGTTACGAACTAGCCATTCTTGAAAACTCTTGGGATCTGCTAGATTTCGTTGTAAGCGAAAATCAATCACTGCTTGCTCAATAGCCGCCAAGCTAATCTCTAGATTAAGTGCTTGTAGTTGTTGTTCTATAACATACTGTCGGAGAATCTCTCCGACAAAAGAAGTAAGTTTACCAGACAATTGCAGATATTTTAGAGCTTGTTCAAGGGAAATTGATTGGTCATTTACGAGCAGAAACGGTACAGATTCCATAATATAAAGAATTGAGGGAATGTTTGTATTTTCTAAAATTATGAGTAATTATAAGTGCTTATGTAAAATAAATTACACATAATAAAAAGTAGAATAAGCTAAAACAAAAGTCAAGAAAACAAGAGACTTATGAGATTTATTAGAGATTTAAGCCGAGAAACTCA